>DATMSC010000098.1:0-3306 GCA_035565595.1 Longimicrobiales bacterium
CACGTCGATCGGGGAGCGCTCCGCGACAGCGCCGGTGGCCGGGCGCAGAGCGGCGTACCAGCGTGGGTCGCCGCTTTCGAACAGGATCTGCCGCTCGGTCCATGCGTTCACGCCGGGAGCCAGCGCCTCGCGCACGACGCGCGCCGGCGATTTGGGCTTGCTCGACGACTTGCCATCGGGCGAGACCACGATGTGGAGCGCGTGCCGGGCCCGCGTCATTGCGACGTACAGCGCGCTCAGCGTGTCTAGCAGCACACCCCGCCGGTGCTGCCGAAACGCTTCTTCGACCTCCGGGAAGATCGGCCGGTAGTGCTCGGCGAGGTACGGGTAGACGGCCGTGATCCGGCTGCCGGGCTCCGGCCGGTACGGCAGGAACGATGGCCCTCGCCCACTGCCGAAGAACGGCGTGTCCAGCTCCGGGAGGACGACGATGTCGAACTCCAGCCCTTTCGAGCGGTGGACCGTCATGACGCGCACCTGCGACGTGGTGGCATCCTCGACGCGTTCCGCCTCGACGAGCGCGACGAAGTCCATGGTGCGGAGCGTCGCGTCGGGCTCCCACCGCCAGGCCAGCTCCGTGAGCTGCCCGAGCCGCCGTCGGTCGCGGGCGTCGCACGCGTCCCGGAGCGACGCGGCCAGCCCCGCGATCGTCGTACCCCAGCCGTCGTCCAGCAGCCGCCGGCGCACCATCGCCGCGGCGCGGCGGGCCGCCGGCTCGTCCGCCGGGTCCGTCAGACCGACCAGAGGACCCACTGGCGTGCGGGCGACGTGATAGCGGGCCACGCCGTCGCCCGGGTGGTCCACCAGCCGGAGCAGCGCCAGCACCGAGACGACGGCCGCCGAGTCCGTCAGCGGGTTGCCGCCCTCCTCGCTGGCGGGCACGCCCAGCCGGCGCAGCTCGAAGATCAGGCGAGCCACCGCCTTGTTCGTGCGGGTGAGCACGCCGATCGTGAAGCCGGGCGCGTCCGCGTGCAGCGCCGCCACGCGCTCGGCCGCATAGCGCAGGAGCCGTGGCCGGTACTGCGCCGACGAGTCGTCGGCGGCACCGACCTCGATCCGCACGTGACCGGGCAATTCCGGCTTCCCCGCCACGTGCGGGTTGAACGACTCGGCCCAGTCGCGCGCGACGCCGGGCCCGATGTCGATGTCCTCGAACGCCGGCGACTTCTCGATGTCGGAGAACACGCCGTTCACGGCGTCGAGCACGACCTGGCTCGAGCGCCAGCTCCAGTGCAGGCTGTCGCGCCGCAGCCCGAAGTGCTCGCCGATCCTGAGGACCAGCCCTGGCTCTGCGCCGCGCCAGCCGTAGATCGACTGCTTCGGGTCCGCGACGATGACCGCGGACCGGCCCGGATCGTCGCCGGCGAGCAGCTCCTCCACGAGCGGGGAGAGCGCTTCCCACTGGAGCGGCGACGTGTCCTGGAACTCGTCCAGGAGGATGTGGCGCACGCGGGCGTCCAGCCGAAAATAGAGGTCGCCGCGTTCGCCGATCGGATCCGGTCCGCCGAGCAGTCGCGTCACGTCTTCGAAGCGGTATGCCCCGGATTCGCCCTGGCGCCGCTCCCTCGCCTCGTGGTACGCGCGGACGAACCGGCCCAGTGCGCGCACCTGCGCCGAGAGCCGGGGCGCCAGCGCCACGCGGGCCAGCTCGAACGACCGCTCGAGCAGCTCGACGGCGTCGTCGGGGATCGGCCGCTTGTAGTACGTCGGCATCTCGCCCTTCGCGCGCGCCGTCAGCACGCTCTTCCCTGGACCTTTCCTGAGCAGCGTGTCCCAGTCGCGTTCGCGCAGTGCGCCGGCGGCCTCGGCGAGCCCGGCCGCCATCCTGCTCGGCTCGGTCGTTGCCACGGCGTCGAGCGCGTCCGCCAGCGCCGCCGCCTCCGCCGTAACGTCCACCCGACCGCCGGCTCCAGTCGCCAGCTCGAGGGCGCACCACGGGTCACCGGCGTGCGGATCCAGCTCGTGGTGCGCCGCCAGTGCGTTCTCCGCCATGCGGCGCAGCGTTTCGTGTACGGACCGACGCACGTCGGCGCGGTTCAGCTCCCGCACCATTTCAACGCGCTGCCCGGGATCGGCGCCGGAGAGCACGTCCTGCAGCGAGCCATCCACGATCCGCCGGGTCAGCGGCTCGTCGGCGATGCGCCACCCCGCCGGCAGTTTCAGCTCGTGCGCGAAGCTGCGCGCGACCCGCATGAAGAAGGAGTCCAGCGTGCCGATGTTCAGGCGGTGCAGCGACTCGGCGACGCGTTCGAGCACGCGCTGCCAGTCGGCACTGCCGAGAGCGTTCTCCTCGCCCGCGACGTCCCGCGACAGCGCGCGGGCGCGGTCCCCATCCAGCGCAGCGGATGCCAGCCGGTCCAGCACACGATCCAGGATCTCGCCCGCCGCCTTCCGCGTGAACGTGGACGCGAGGATCGATTCGGGCGGCTCGCCGCGCGCGAGCAACGCGATCAGCCGCTTCGCGATATGATGCGTCTTCCCGGAGCCTGCGGAAGCCAGGATCAGCTCGCGCTGCAGCGGGATCGTCGCGACCCCGCCATGCGCAGCGTCCCGCGACGACGTCGGGTGGTTCATTCGTCGTCCTCCGCCTCGTCGTCCAGCTCCGACATGCGACCCTGCCCCATGAGCGCCGCGAGGGCACCATCGTAGCGGCCCGCCGTAGCGGGGTCGTAGCGGAAGCGCCCGGCGCGCACGAGCCTGATCGCGGCGCGCGCCGTCTCATCGGCGCTCGCCAGGTCGTCGGCCGACCACTCGGCGATCGCCGCGCCTGTTCTTTCCAGGTCCCGCGACAGGTTGATGTAGCCGAGGAGCACGCTGGCGTGGGCGTCGACGATCAGCGGGTCACCGTCGCCCGTGCGCACCCCCGCCAGGAGGTGACGGTAGAGCGGGAGCTGGAGGTCGACCCAGGTGCCGTCCTTCTTGCGGTGCGCGGATTCCGGCGATACGGCGGTGTCGGAGGTCTTGTAGTCGAATACGGCCCACGTCCGGCGTCCGGCGTGGTAGTCGATCCGGTCTATTCTGCCGCGGATCGTGAACGGCTCGCCGTCGACGGGAAACTCGATGTCTATGGAGCGCGTGCCCGCCGCGATTCCCTCGTCGTCGGCACAGCCGCCGCCGGGTTCGCGCACGCGTCCCTCGACTGCGACGACGCGCCAGCCATCCGCAATCCAGGCAGCATGCCAATCCGCGAAAGCGTGAAGCCTGGCCCGGAGCTGTTCGACCTGGACGTCGACCGCCGGGAGCACGTTCCGTCCGAACTTCGCCCTCGCCGCCGAGTCGAGCAGGTTGTCGAGCCGGTGCCGGGCC
>DATMSC010000099.1:0-8385 GCA_035565595.1 Longimicrobiales bacterium
ATGGCGAGAGCGGGTTCGTCGTGCGTTCGCAGAGGGAGCTCGCCGGGGATCGCGGCCTCCCGACGGGTGAGCCGAACGAACCATTGGCCAGGCAGGTCGCCGAGTTGCTCGAGGAGCGAGTGAATCCGGCGGTGGCCTCGCACGGCGGCAGAATCAACCTGGTCACTGTGGAAGGCACCGTCGCCTACGTCGAAATGAGCGGCGGCTGCCAGGGGTGCGGGATGGCCCGCGTCACTCTCCGGCAGGGTGTCGAACGGATGATTCGGGAGGCGATCCCCGAGATCACCGAAGTTCGCGACGTAACCGACCACATGGCTGGAACCAACCCGTACTTCCGGTAAGCTTCGTCTACTCCCGCCGGCCGCGTCAGCGTGCCGGCGGGGCCGTGTGCCACAACCCGCCTCCATGCGCCTGGCGAGGGCCTCAGCCGCCCGCGCCAGATGCCCTCCTATCGTGCCAGCAGGGCTCTTCCGAATCGGCTATCCCACAGCCTCACATGGACTTACCCCTCGCGTCCAGCGCTGGCGCCGCACTTGCAGTTAAGGGGCCGGGGCGACCGATCGCCGCCGAAGGGTTCACCTGAGATGCGGAGTAGTATATGAAGCGCTCATGGCTGATGGTATTGACGGCTGGCCTGGTCCTGGCCGCGTGCGAACCGGCGCCCGAGCAGCAACCGGCCACCGAGCCGGCGGCCGAGCCGGTGCCACCTCCTACGCAGACGCAGCCGCAGCAGCAACCGATGCCGGGAATGCCGCCGAGCCCGACGGACACGGGGATCACGGGTACCGATACGCTCTCCGTACCTCGCAACGGTACCACGAACGGCATGTAGCGTTGCCAAACCACACAATCGTTCGCGGCACCGTCTAGCCGCCTCGCCGGACGGCGGGGCGGCGACGCGGTGCGTCGGCCCTGGAGTGATGCTCGTGCGGGCGCCGCAGAGCCTGCCCGCCAGGGTTCCAGGCCGGACCCCGCGACACCGCTGATGACGAGTTGTCGCCTGGCGCTCGCCGCCGTTAGCTTGTCGTCATGCGCGAGCCGATCATCCGCTTGTTCGAAGCGCACTTCGGTGCGCCACCCGCCTCCGTTGTCGCCCTGCGTGGCGACGGATCCAACCGGAGGTATTACCGGCTGACCGGCCCCGCGGAGGAGACGGCGATCGGGGCGGAGGGTCCGGATCACGAGGAGAACCGGGCTTTTCTGTCGTACTCGCGCTCGTTGCGCGAGTGCGGCCTCCCGGTCCCGGAGATTTACGGCGAAGATCAGGCGCGGGGCGTCTGGCTCGAAGAAGACCTCGGGGACACAACTCTCTTCGATGCGCTGGTCCAGGCTCGCGAACGGGAAGGCTCACCCTTTCCCGCGTCGATGCTCGAGCTCTACAGGCGGGTCATCGAAGTCCTCCCCCGGATCCAGGTCGAGGGCGGCCGCGTGGTGGATTTCGGGCTCGCGTACCCGCGGGCGGCATTCGACCGCCAGTCGATAGCCTGGGATCTCAACTATTTCAAATACCACTTCCTAAAACTGGCGCACATCCCGTTCAACGAGGCCAGGCTCGAGGAGGATTTCCAGGTGGTTGCCGACTTCCTGCTCCGCGCGGACGGCAGCCATTTCATGTACCGCGATTTCCAGTCGCGCAACATCATGATCCGTGACGGGGAGCCGTGGTTCATCGACTACCAGGGCGGGCGCCGCGGCGCGTTGCAGTACGACGTCGCCTCACTCCTGTACGATGCAAAGGCCGCAATACCCGAGATCGCACGCGAACAGCTCCTCGCCTGGTACCTGGCGGCGCTCGGGGAATACGTGTCATTCGATGAGGAAGAATTTCGCGAGCTGCTGAGGGGTTTCGTGGTCATCCGGATCATGCAGGCGATGGGCGCGTACGGCTATCGCGGTTTCTTCGAGAGGAAGCCGCGGTTCCTCCAGAGCGTGCCCCACGCAGCCCGCAACCTTGCCCGCATCCTGGATGTTGGTCTGCCATTCCGGGCACCGGAGCTCGAGCAGGTGTTCCGCCGTATCGTGGACCGCTGGGCCGACGTGGAGGCCGGTTCGCCGTTCCCGGGGCTTACCGTGCATGTCGGGAGCTTCAGTTACCGGCGAGGATATCCGGAAGACGAGGAGGGTCATGGCGGCGGCTACGTCTTCGACTGTCGCGCGCTCCCCAACCCCGGTCGCTATCCGGAGTACGCGGACCGATCAGGGCGGGATCGGGACGTCGCCGAATTCATCGAGGCGCGGGCGGAGGCACAGGCGTATTGGGAGCACGTTTGCGCGTTGATCGATGCGCAGGTGACCGAATATCTCCGCCGCGGATTCACCGCCTTGACGGTCTGGTTCGGGTGCACGGGCGGCCAGCACAGGTCGGTGTACATGGCCGAGCGCCTCAGCCGACACCTGCGGGAGCGTTTCCCGCAGGTCCGTGTCCGGCTCACCCACCGCGAGGAGCCGTCGTGGCCGGGGATAACGCAGTCCGGCGCGCCCGCCGGAGCCGACTGACCTCGCCCTGCACCGATGGACGCGATGCTCTTCGCTGCGGGGCTCGGCACCCGCCTCGCCCCACTCACGAACGACATGCCCAAGGCGCTGATCCCGCTCGGCGGTGTGCCGATGCTCCAACGCGTGGCCGAGCGCGTGATCGCGGCCGGTGCCGACCGCATCATCATCAACGTCCACCACTTCGCCGAGCAGATCGAGCGTTTCGTGGAAAGGTGCGACGGCTTTGGCGTGGAAGTGAAGTTCTCCTTCGAGCCCGGAGCACCGCTCGAAACCGGAGGCGGGTTGCGCCACGCGGGCGTCCATTTCCGCCGAAACGGCCCCGCAATCCTGCACAACGTCGACGTCTGGACCACCTTCCCGCTCGAGGAGCTGCTGGCCCGGCACATGGAGAGTCGACCGCTTGCGACGCTGGCGGTCAACCATCGGTCGGCGAGCAGGTACCTCCATTTCGATGACTATGGTCTGCTCGGCCGCGTGGACACACGCACTGGCGACGAGCGCCTGGTGAGGGAACCTGTCGGCGAGGTCTTCAGGCTGGCCTTCTGCGGCGTGCACGTCATCGAGCCCGCACTCCTCGACTCACCGGCCATCCAGCGGCCGGGCGCGTTCTCCATCATCGAGGCCTATCTGGAGTTGGCGGCTGTGGGTGCCCGGATCCTGCCCGTCGTGATCGACGAATGGGAGTGGGTGGACATCGGCACGCCGGCGCGGCTCGCGGCGGCGGAGCGGCTCCTGGCAGGATGAAAAAAAGGCCGGACGACGGATCGTCCGGCCGCCGAGCAGTGCGCGGCGCAGGCAGTCAGGCCGCGGCGTGCTGCGCTTCGTAGGCCGCAATCGCGTCCTCGTGCTGGAGCGTAAGGCCGATGTCGTCCAGCCCCTTGAGCAGACATTCCCGCCGGAACGGATCGATCTCGAACTTCGCGCTGAAGCCCGTTTCGTCGCTCACGGTGCACGACTCGAGGTCCACGGTGATCCGATAGCCGGGATTCGCCGTTGCGTTCTGGATGATCCGGCGCACATCGGCATCAGGGAGCTGCACGGGGAGCATCCCGTTCTGATAGCAGTTGTTGCGGAAGATGTCCGCGAAGCTCGGCGCGATGATCGTCCGGAACCCCGCGTCGACGAGCGCCCACGGCGCGTGCTCGCGGGAGGAGCCGCTCCCGAAGTTCGGGCCGGTCACGAGGATCGTGGCGCCCTGGTAGCGCGGGTCGTTCAGGACGAAATCCGGATCGGGCGAGCCATCCGCGAGGTAGCGCCAGCGCGCGAAGAGGAACTGGCCGAACCCCGTCCGTTCGATGCGCTTGAGGTACAGCGCCGGGATGATCTGGTCGGTGTCGACATCGGCCCGGTCGAGCGGAGCGACGATGCCGGTCACACGGGTATACGGTTCCATGCTCTACGTCTTTCGCTAGGCGGTCTGAAGCTGGGAGGTGTCGCCCGCCAGGACGGCCGGCCACTCCCGGATATCCACGAAATGCCCCGTGATTGCGGCGGCGGCGGCCATTTGCGGGCTGACGAGGTGCGTGCGGCCGCCGGCGCCCTGGCGACCCTCGAAATTGCGGTTCGACGTCGACGCGCAGCGCTCACCGGGGCTCAGCGTGTCCGGATTCATCCCGAGGCACATCGAGCAACCCGCTTCCCGCCACTCGAAGCCGGCATCCCTGAAGATGCGGTCGAGGCCTTCGGCCTCCGCCTGGAGCTTCACCTGCGTGGAGCCGGGCACGACCATGCCGCGCACCTTCGGGTGGACGGTCCGGCCGCGCACCACCTGCGCTGCGGCGCGCAGGTCCTCGATGCGCGCGTTCGTGCAGGAGCCGATGAACACCCGATCGATGCGGATCTCCTGGATCGGAGTGTTGGGCTCGAGACCCATGTAGCGGAGCGCGCGCTCGGCGGCCTCACGCTCCCGCGCGTCGCTCATCGACGACGGGTCAGGGACGCGGCCCGTGACGGGCACCACCATCCCCGGCGTCGTTCCCCAGGTTACGAGCGGTTCGAGCTTCGTCGCATCGATCTCGACGACGCGGTCGTACTTCGCGCCGGGATCCGTGGCGAGCGCGCGCCAGCGCTCGACCGCGGCCTCGAACGCCTCGCCCTTCGGTGCGTTCGGCCGGCCCCGCACGTATTCGAATGTCGTATCGTCCGGTGCAATCATCCCTGCCCGGGCGCCACCCTCGATGGACATGTTGCAGACGGTCATCCGCCCTTCCATCGACAGCGCCCGCACCGCCTCGCCGGTGTATTCGACCACGTGCCCGACCGCGCCGCCCACGCCGATCTGACCGATGATCCCGAGGATCAGGTCCTTCGCCGTGACGCCGGGGGGCAGCGCGCCGTTGACCCGGATCTCCATGGTTTTCGGCCTGGACTGGCGCAGACACTGCGTGGCGAGGACGTGCTCGACTTCGGAAGTTCCGATCCCGAACGCGAGCGCGCCGAACGCACCGTGCGTGGAGGTGTGGCTGTCGCCGCAGACGATGGTCATCCCCGGCTGCGTGTAACCCTGTTCGGGTCCGATGATGTGCACGATGCCCTGTCCCGGGCTGCGCATGTCGTAGACGGTGATCCCGAACTCCTTCGCGTTCCGGTACAGCGTCTCGACCTGGGTGCGTGAAATCGAATCCGCTATGGGCAGCGACCGGTCGGTGGTCGGGACGTTGTGGTCCACCGTGGCGATGGTGCGCTCGGGCCGACGGACCTTGCGACCGGCGAGCCGCAGACCCTCGAAGGCCTGAGGTGACGTGACTTCGTGGACGAGATGCAGGTCGATATAGAGGATCGCGGGTTGCCCGGGCTCCTGGTGGACCACGTGGGCATCCCAGATCTTTTCGAACATCGTCCGGCTCATACGGCTCCCCATTCGGCAATACGTTACGGTCGGGCCGCCCGCGCGGGGAGGCCCCGGCCATCCCGCCGCGGCTCGTGACCGGGCGGATACGCTACAATTCTAACCAGATTGTCCGTCGACGCCAATCAGTGCCACACGTCCTCGGCTGACTCAAGCACTGACGAGCTTCGCGTCGAGCCTGATTTCGGCGGACTTGCCGAAGAGCTTGGAGACGGGGCAGCCGGTGCGTGCCTGCTCGGCGCATTCGTTGAACGTAGCCTCATCGATCCCCGGCACCTGAGCCCGGGTTTCGAGCTCGACCAGGTCGATCTGTCCGCTCTCGATGCGCACGCGGGCTGTCGTTTCCACCCTCGTCGGCACGAAACCGGCCTTGCTCAGGATATTCGAGAAAGCCATCGAAAAACAGCCGGCGTGTGCGGCGGCGAGGAGTTCCTCCGGATTGGTGCCGGGGCCCTCCTGGAAGCGGGATGCGTAGGTGAACGCGCCCTCGAACGCACCGCTCCCGAATGCCATGGTTCCCTTCCCGTCCTGGAGGGAGCCTTCCCACACTGCATTGGCTTTGCGAACCGGCATGGATCATCCTCCGTGCGAATGGACTCGGCCTGTGCGAGCCGCAAGTTGGGCTGGCGCCAGACTTCTGTCCAGCCCCTGTGTGCGCAGGGCCGGGGGCGACGCCGTCCTATGTGCGCGGTCGGTAGACGAGCACGGGGCGGGTCGACCCGCGGACCACCTTGTCTGCGACGCTGCCGAGGAACGCGCGGAGGGTGGCGCCGCGGCCATGCGTGGCTATGGCAATGAGGTCGGCGCCGATCTCGTCGGCCTGGTCCAGGATGGTCTGTGCCGGCGACCCGACCGCGATGCGCGTGTCGACGGTGGCGCCGCTTTCGGAGAGGCGCTCCTGGACGTGCGCGAGGTACTCCCGGGTTTCGCGTTCGCGCGCAACGGCGAGTAACCGATCCTCGTCGATGGCGCGAGCGATCTGCGGTGCGCCCGGGACGAACGTCGGGATGATTACGCGAAGGAGCGTGTAGGAAGCGCCGAAAACATCCCCGACCCGCATAGCCGGTGCTATCACGTGTTCAGCCAGCCGGGAGCCGTCGAGCGGGATCAGGACACGGCGCACATCCGGAAGCCCCGCGAGATCGACAGGATCCTCGCCGGCCGGGCGAACGAGCAGTAGAGGTAGTTCGGCCTTGCGCACCAGCTCATCTGCGACGCTCCCGAGCCACGCGCGCGCGATTCCGCCCCGCCCGTGCGTGGCCATGACCACCAGCTCCGCATCGACCTTGCGTGCGTATTCGAGCACCGATTTCGCCGGGTCCCCTTCGAGCAGCTCCACATGCACCCCGATGGTGGCGGCGGCGCGGGCACGCTCGGCGGTCTCGCCGAGGTAGTCGAGCTCCTGGCGGCGGGCCTCGATATCCCACCCCTGATCGTGCTCGGAGTAGGGAAGTCCCTCGAAAACGAGCGACTGGTGCACGTGCACCAGGTGCAGGCTGGAGCCCGCAGCGCGGGCGATGGCAGTGGCGAGTGGCAGCGCCTGCTCCGCGAAGCGGGACCCGTCGAGTGGAACGATCACGGTCCTGGACATCCGTGGCCTCCATATGGATCAGGGGACTGGAATCCCGGGCGCGCACGGGCGAGGCGCGGGTACGGCGATTTCCGCCGGGATGGTCCCTCCACCGTGGCGCACGGCGAGGCGATCGTCAAGATCGATGCCGTCGAACGGCGTCCTTTCCCCGCATTTCCGACGTACGCGGCGCAGCGGACCATGGCGACCGTCCACGTACGCGGACGTGGTGCGAGCTAGCCTGACTGCGTTGTCGCGGTACCGTTCCTGCTACTTCGTATTCAGGCCAGGTGGACTGGCAGGCTTGCCGAAGGCTCTGGCGCTGCAGAGGGTTCGGTGGTGGAATGGCGCAGGGCGGTATCGTGGCTGGCGGTGGCGGTTGCCTTCATCATGGCGCTACTTCCCGCGCCCGCCAGCCGCGGCTTCGTCGCCGCTGGTGGAACGCGCGCGGCCTCGCCGTCCGAGCTGGTGCTGCAGGCACATCTCACGACCGGCGAGCTGCGCGTGGTGAAGGACGGCGAGGTCATACGCGAGTTCCCGCTCGTCACCGTTCCCCCGCACCATTACACACCGCGCGGCGAGTTCTCGATTCGTCGCGTCACCTGGCAACCCCGCTGGTCCCCTCTCGAAGCCAGCCTCGTGCGCCGGGCGCGGGCTCGGGGCCAGCCGCAATTGCCGGCGGGGAGGGTGCGCATCACTTTCCGCGACACCGGCTATTCCATCCACTCCACGTCGGACACCGGTTCGCTCCGCGACGGTCTCACGCACGGGTGTCTACGGTTGCGCGAGGCCGACATGATCGAGCTGGCGCAGCTCCTCATTCGGGAGCGCGGCCCCGCATATCCCCCGAGTCTGCTGAGACGAGTGCTTGCCGGCGCGACCGGCACGACCTCGGTTCGACTCGCGGCGCCGGTGGTGCTCACCATCCGCTGAGAAGTCGGGTCGAGTCGTCGGCGCTTCGCCAGCCGCCCGGTCGCAGCATTGCATATCGCTCTCATCGGTCCATATCTTGGGGCGCTCGAATCAACGGTCACGCACTTACCGGATGACACGCGTGAGCTCTGTCGATTTCCTCAAACGGCTTCTGAACACGCCCGGCCCGAGCGGATTCGAGATGGCGGCTGCCCGGGTCTGGCGCGAGGAAGCCGGTGACTTCGCCGACGAGGTGACCGTCGACGTGAGCGGCAACTCGGTCGCCGTACTCAACCCCGACGGCACGCCCCGCGTCATGCTGGCCGGCCACATCGATGAGATCGGCCTGATGGTGACGCACATCGATGAGGACGGCTTCCTGTATTTCGACGGCATTGGCGGCTGGGACTCGCAGGTCCTCGTGGGTCAGCGGGTCAGGCTGCTTTCGACCGGCGGCGAGGTCGTGGGGGTGATCGGCAAGAAGCCGATCCACCTCCTGAAGGGCGACGAGAAGGACAGGGTTTCGCGAATCTCGGATCTCTGGATCGACATCGGCGCG
>DATMSC010000100.1:0-2524 GCA_035565595.1 Longimicrobiales bacterium
GGGTCCGTGGGGCGCAGCAGCCAGCGCGCGCACGCGAAGAGCAGCCGGTTCTCGGCGTCGTGCGGGCCGGCCGGAGCCTCGCCCGCGTTTCCCGGGCCAGCCTCGCCGTCCGTCACCGCGACTCTCGTGTGCGGTTCATCCTGGTGCTGCATGGCGGGCGGTCTCCGGGTGGCTGTGCGCCCGGCGGTGCCGGGCAAAAGCGAGCGAAGTACTAGTCACGCACGGGGTTCCGGTCAAGGCCGGGAGACCGGCCGGCAACGGGCCGCTTGACGTCGTCGCGCGGCGTCCGCCACCTTCCGGCCCATGAGAGAATCTCCCGAGCCCCGGCACACGACCCCGTTCGAGACGCTCGCCCGCGACTTCGTCGTCGTCCTCTTCCAGACGCAGGACCTGGTCAACATCGCCGGGACGATCCGCGCCATGCTCAACATGGGGCTCCTCCGGCTGCGCCTGGTCCAGCCCGCGGAATACGATGAGCATCGGATCTGCGGGATCACCCACTTCGCGCGACCGGTGCTCGATCGCGTCGAGTTCTACGATTCGCTCAGCGACGCAGTGGCCGATTGCGTCCACGTGGTGGGGACCACGGCGCGACGTCGCACCTCCAATTTCGTGTGGGATCACCCGCGGGACGCCGCGCCGGAGCTCCTGGAGCTCGCAGGGACCGGGGCGGGACCGGTGGCGCTCGTCTTCGGCCGCGAGGACTTCGGCCTCCCCAACGCCGACCTCGACCGGTGCGACAGGGTCCTCACCATCCCCGTCGATGAACAGCGCGGCTCGCTGAACCTGTTCCAGGCGGTGCTGATCGTCTGCTACGAGCTGCGCATGGCCATCTCCGCGTCGCACCCGCTCCCGAGACCTCGCCGGACCGCGCCACCCGCAACCACCGCCGCGCTCGACACCCTGTTCAGGGAATCCGAACGGACCCTCCAGGAGATCGATTTCTTCAAGGGGCGAAATCCCAGCGCGATCATGCGCACGCTCCGGGCGGTCGCCCGCCGCGCGAACCTGGACGCCCGCGAGGCGAAGCTGCTCCTCGCCCTCGCCTACGAAGTGCGGAAGAGCTACCAGCGCGCGCTGGAGAAAGGCGCGGCGAAGGTCGACGAAACGCGGTCGCCCGAGTGAGACCCGGCGGCGAGCTGGCCCGACACGTGCTTGTCCGTCCCGGCTGACGAATCGAGGGCCGCGCGCGACCGCCAGGGGCGTTGCCCGTTTCCGGGTGAGCCGCTAGCTTCCGATTTGCCGCACGAAAAGTTGCACGACCGGTTCTCCGCAGCCAGCCGCTGTGGTGGCCGCCAACCCGAACGGGTAAGCACGATGCGATCGCTCCTCGCCGCCGGATTGCTTGCCGTCGTCATCGCATCAGCCGCGTTCCGGCTCCAGGAACCGCTCGGACGCCAGACTTCCGCTTCGCCGGAGACCCTGGCACTGGCCTCGAGCGACGAGATCCCCGGAGATGTCGCAATGATGGATTCGGATGCCGGTGCCGAGGCGGTAGCGCCCGTCGTCGTCCAGCGGATCGGGATCCAGGCCGGACACTGGCGAGCGGCGGAAGCGCCTGATGAACTGGCGGGGATCCGCTCCAACGGGACGAGCGCGGGCGGCCACGCCGAGTGGCGGGTGAATCTGGACATCGCGGAGCGGACGGCCCGACTCCTCGAGGAGGCCGGTTACGAGGTCGACGTCCTCCCCGCCACGGTGCCGCCCGGATATCGTGCGGACCTCTTCATTTCCATCCACGCGGACGGCAGCACCGACACGAGGATCTCCGGCTACCGCTCCGCGGCCCCCCGGAACGACCGCACCGGCCGCTCCGCCGCATTCGCGCAGCATGTGGACCGCGTCTACGGCGAGGTCACCGGGATGCGGTACTATCCGGTCATTACCCGCCGGATGACCAACTACTACGCGTTCAACTCCCGGCGATTCGACCACGCCATCCATCCGGAGACCGTCGCGATCATCATCGAGACCGGCTTCCTCACGAACCCCGGCGACCGATCCGTGCTCGTGAACTCCGCCGATCTGATCGCCACGGCGCTCGCCCGCGCCGTGACCAGCTATGGCGAGATCGTCGCGGCCACCGGCTGGCCCACCGCCCCGGTTCCGCCCGAGCCGCAGTCGAACCGTCGCCGCGGGTAGCACCGCCGCCTCCAACCGACGACGCGATCTCCCCATCCGCCGCGCAGGCCACCCCTGCGCCAAATGCCTTTCGGGCTCGGGCGGGGAGGGTGAGGCGAGGGCGGGCGGGCGTCAAGACTTGCCGTCTCCACGATTCCCGCCTTTCTTTCCGCGGCCGCGGACGGCCGTACTGGATCATCAGCCGCAGGACTCCACGCAGCAGCGCATGACCCTCCTTGCCCCACACCTCCGATCACTGAACCCCGAACAGCGCCGGGCAGCCCAGCACGTTGAAGGTCCGCTCCTGATCCTGGCCGGCGCGGGGTCAGGGAAAACGAAGACGCTGGTCCATCGGGTGGTCCACCTGATCCGCGAAGCGGGAGTCCCGTCAGACCGCATCGCC
>DATMSC010000101.1:0-10734 GCA_035565595.1 Longimicrobiales bacterium
CGGGCGAGATGCCGGTCTTCCAGGGTTATCGTCGCGCGAGCGGCCGGGTGGGCACGCGCAACGAGATCTGGATCGTCAACACGGTGGGCTGCGTGAACACCGCGGCCGAACGCATTGCCCGCGTCGCCAACGAGCGTTTTGCTGGTGTGGTCGACGGAGTCCATGCGTTTTCGCATCCGTACGGCTGCAGCCAGCTCGGCGACGACCTGCGCAACACGCAGCGAGTCCTCGCCGGGCTGATTCGGCACCCCAATGCAGGCGGAGTCCTCGTGCTCGGCCTCGGCTGCGAGAACAACCAGCTCGACGACCTGCTGCGGGTGGCCGGTGACGTCGACACGGACCGTGTCCGGTTCTTCAACACTCAGGACGTCATCGACGAGGTCGAGGAAGGCGTCGATGCCATTGCGGAGCTGGTCGTGCGCATGGAAGGCGACAGTCGAACCGACTGTCCGGCTTCCGATCTGGTACTCGGTCACAAGTGCGGCGGCTCGGATGGTTTCAGCGGCGTGAGCGCGAATCCGCTTGTGGGGCGCATTGCCGATCGCGTCACGGCGCTGGGCGGCGGCGTGATCCTCACGGAAGTGCCGGAGATGTTCGGCGCCGAGCAGGTGCTCATGGACCGGGCGGTGGACGAGCGCGTGTTCCGTGACATAGAGGCGATGATCAACGACTTCAAGTCGTATTTCATCCGGCACGGACAGCCCGTCTACGAAAACCCGTCTCCGGGGAACAAGGCGGGCGGTCTGACGACGCTCGAGGAGAAGTCGCTGGGCGCCATCCAGAAGGGCGGTCAGGCGCCCGTGGCCCGCGTCCTCCGCTACGGCGATCTCGCGGCGACCGGCGGCCTCTCACTCCTCGAGGCACCGGGAAACGACGGCGTGTCGTCGACGGCGATGGTGGCGAGCGGCGCGACGCTGCTCCTCTTCACCACGGGTCGGGGGACACCGCTCGGGTTTCCGGTCCCGACCATCAAGATCTCGTCGAACTCCGCGATCGCCGAGAAGAAGCCCCACTGGATCGATTTCAACGCCGGCGCGCTCCTGGACGGACGAGGGTCGATGGATTCATTGGCGGACGAGCTGTTCCAGCTCGTGCTCGACGTGGCGTCGGGGCGACGTCGCACGAACAACGAGATCCACGGCTACCGTGAGATCGCGATCTGGAAGGAAGGTGTAACGCTGTAGCGGGTAGTCGGGCGGTCGACGACCCGCGCATGTGCACCGTCAACGCAATCGCACCTCCGGTCGCTGCGAGCAGGTACTCTGGTTCCTTCGACCGAATGCGAACGACCAAACCACAACCGGAAAGAACATGAGCGATGTACTCGAGCGTTTGCGCTCGCTCAGGCTCGTCCCCGTCGTCGTAATCGACGATGCTGAAGCGGCAGTGCCTCTCGCCCGCGCCCTCGTGGACGGCGGACTGCCCTGCGCGGAGATCACGTTCCGCACCGCCGCAGCCGCGGAGGCGATCCGGCGGATCACGGTCGATGTGCCGGACATGCTGGTCGGAGCCGGAACCGTGCTCTCGCCGGAACAGGCCAGGACCGCGGCCGCTGCGGGGGCGACGTTCATCGTGAGCCCCGGCTTCAACCCCCGCGTCGTCGACCACTGCAACGACGCCGGGATCCCGATCTTCCCCGGGGTGTGCACGCCCACGGAGGTCGAGAGTGCTCTGGACCGGGGGCTGCGGACCGTCAAGTTCTTCCCCGCCGAAGCGATGGGCGGCATAGGCTATCTCAAGGCGATCGCGGCGCCGTACGCCGATGTCGAGTTCATCCCGACGGGCGGGATCGGGCTCGAACAGCTCCCGGCCTACCTGAGTTTCCGCCGGGTCGCCGCGGTGGGCGGCTCCTGGATGGTTTCCCGCGAATGGATCACGAGTGGCGCGTTCGACCGCGTGCGGGACGCGGTGGCAGCGGCCGTCGATGCCACACGCAATCTCGGCTGAGGAATCACCGCATGAATCGTGTAATCACGTTTGGTGAGATCATGCTCCGGCTCAAGTCGCCGGGGCACGAGCGGCTCCTGCAGTCTCCCATCCTCGAGGCGACATTCGGAGGCGGCGAGTTCAACGTCGCGGTGTCTCTGGCCAACTTCGGCGTGCCGGTATCATTCGTCACCGCCGTTCCCGCCAATGCCATCGGCGATGCGTGTGTTGCGGAGATCCGCCGCTTCGGCATCGACGCGTCGAATGTGCGGCGCCAGGGTGAACGCCTGGGCACGTATTACCTGGAGACCGGATCCAACCAGCGCCCGTCGAAGGTCACGTACGACCGTGCCTACTCATCGATCGCCACCGCGAAGCCTGGTGACTTCGACTGGCCGGGCATTCTGGCCGGCGCGTCCTGGTTCCACGTAACCGGGATCACGCCGGCGATCAGCGCCACCGCCGCCGATCTCACGCTGGAAGCCGTCCAGCAGGCGCGCTCGATGGGCCTCGGCGTGTCGTGCGACTTCAACTTTCGGAAGAATCTCTGGAAGTACGGTCGCTCCGCGCCGGAGGTCATGCGTGAAGTCGTGAAGCACGTCACGGTCGGCATCGCGAACGAGGAAGACTGCCAGAAAGCTCTCGGCATCCGTGTCGACTGGGATGTCGAGTCCGGCCACCTCGATCTCGATGGCTACCGCAAGCTGGCGGAGCGGGTCCTGGAAGAGTTCCCGAACCTCGAGATGCAGGCAATCACGCTGCGGGAGAGCCGGAGCGCCGACCACAACGCCTGGTCTGCGTGCGTGCACGACCGCAGCGAGTTCCACGTCAGCCGGCGTTACGAGATCACCGACATCGTGGATCGCGTGGGCGGCGGAGACGCGTTCGCGGCGGGCTTCGTCTTTGGCCTTCTGGACGGCCGCGGTCCGGCCGGCGCGCTCGAATTCGCCGTTGCGGCCTCGTGCCTCAAGCACACGATCCCCGGCGACGTGAATCGCGTCAGCGTCGCCGAAGTCGATGCCCTGCTCAAGGGCGACGCAAGTGGCCGCGTCCAGCGCTGAATCAGCGCTGGACGACGGCCGAGGCCGACACCTTCCTCAATACCCGAAGAGTCGCGGCAGCCAGAGGCTGATCTGCGGCACGTACGTCACCACGAACAGTGCGACCACCATCGCGATCCACAGCGGCAGCAGTGGCCTGATCACACGCGCAATACTGCTCTTCGCCACCGCCACGCCGACGAACAGCACACTCCCCACCGGCGGCGTGCACAACCCGATGCACAGATTCATGACCATGATGATCCCGAAGTGCACGGGATCGACCCCGAGGCCAACCGCGACCGGCAAGAAGATCGGCGTGAAGATCAGCACGGCCGGAGTCATGTCCATGAACGTCCCGACCGCGAGCAGGATTACGTTGATGATCAGCAGCACGATGATCGGGTTGGCCGAGAGGTCGATCAGGGCCGTGCTCACGGCCTGCGGAAGTTGGAGATAGGCGAGCATCCACGCCATCGCGACGGACGCCGCGATGAGCAACGCCACGATCGCGGTAGTCGCACCCGCGTCACGCAGGAGTCCAGGTATGTCCTTCAGCGTGATCTCCCGGTAGGCCAGCGCGAGGATCCCCGCGTAGAGCACTGCAACCGCCGCAGCCTCCGTCGCCGTGAACACGCCGGCAACGATCCCGCCGATCACCACGACCATGAGGAACAGGCTCGGCAGCGCCGCGACGAACTGCCGTGCGGCGGTTCCCAGCGGCACCCGCTCCGACACGGGGTACCTTCGGCGGAACGCGATCACCGCAGCCACCAGAATCAGGATCAGCCCGAGCAGGATCCCGGGCAGGTAGCCCGCCAGGAAGAGCGCCGCGATCGAGACACCGCCGCTGGCGAGCGAATAGACGATGAGGATGTTACTCGGCGGGATGATCAACCCCGTCGTCGCCGAGGTGATGTTGACTGCGGCTGCGAACTCGTTCGAATAACCCTCGTCGCGCATGCGCGGCGTCATCATCCCACCGATCGCGGAAGCTGCCGCGACAGCGGAACCGGAAATGGCGCCGAAGAGCATCGATGCGACGATATTCACGGCCGCAAGGCCCCCGGGCATGGTGCCGATGAGGGCCTTGGCGAGGTCGATCAGACGCCGGGCAATGCCGCCCCGGTTCATGATGTGCCCGGCCAGAATGAAGAACGGGATCGCGAGGAGCGTGAACGAGTCGAGCCCCGTTCCCATGCGCTGCGCGACAGTCGTCACGGCGGCGCCCGGCTCGATGCTCATGAACATGGCGAGCACCGTGGCCGCGCCAATGCATATGGCTACCGGCACGCCCATCGCCAGAAGCGCGATGAACCCGCCTACCAGGATCCATCCGTCCAGACCACCCATGAGATCCCCCTACTCGATGCCAGTGCTGATTGCCATCGCCGACTCCGCGGGCGAGCTGTCCGGCTGCGCATCGGGTGCGGATCCAATGGCGTCCGGCGTGCGCAGGCCGTGTACGTGGCCAAGCATGGCGTAGATCGTATAGAACGAAATGAGGATCCCACTCAGTGGCAGCACCGAATAGACCACGGCGAGCGGGATCTCCATCGCAGCCGAGGTCTGACGCAGCACCAGGGTCAGGGAAACCAGCCGCGCACCGCCCACGATCAGCACTGCCACGGCAAACGTCAGGACCACGGTCTCGATCCCGAGACCCAGAATGTGGCGGGCGCGCCCCGCGAGTCGCTCCGGGAGCAGGTCGATGGCAAGGTGCATCCGCTGACCAAACCCGTATGCAGCTCCCAGCATCCCCACCCAGATCAGCAGATATCGAGCGGCTTCGTCGGTGAACTGGCTGGGATTGCTCAGCACGAATCGCGTGAAGACCTGCCAGAGTACATCCAGCACGAGCAACCCCATGAACGTGGCGAGCAGTCCGCCCAGCACGCGATCGACCGCGCGCTTGATGCTGCTCAACGGCAACTCACTCGTCATTCGACCTCCTCGATCGCCCGGATCAGCGCCGCAGTCGTCGGGTCATCCCGGAAGCTGGCCAACAACGGCTCCACCGCGGCGCGGAACGGCGCCTTATCGGGGCGGATGATCTGAACACCCGCCGCCTGCACCTCGCGGAGCGCCTCTTCCGTCGCCTCGCGCCACAACTCCTTTTGATATTCCGCGGATTCATCCGCAGCTCTCTGAACCCACGCCTGCTGCTGCGGTGTCAGTCGCTCCCATACCGGCAGGCTTATGAGCAGGATGTCCGGTACGGCCGTGTGCTCGTCCAGCACGTAGTAGTCTGACACTTCGTAGTGGCGTGTGAGATAGAACGACGGCGGGTTGTTCTCCGCGCCATCGACGACTCCCTGCTGCATCGCCGTGTAGACCTCACCGAACGCCATCGGCGTCGGCGAACCACCGAGTGCGCTCACCATCCGGATCGCCATGGCGCTCTCCTGCGTGCGGATCTTGAGCCCCGCGAGATCCGCCGGCGTATTCACCTCTTTGCTCGCCAGGTAGAAGCTCCGGGCGCCGGCGTCGTAATACGTCAGCCCACGGAGCCGGAAGGGAGTGAGTGACGTGAGCAGCTCCCGGCCGATAGGGCCTTCCATCACGGCCAGACGGTGCGCGTCGTCTCGGAAGAGGAAGGGGAGCCCGAATACCCGAAACGACGGTGCAAACCCGTCCAGGATGGAAGTCGAGATCTTCGTCATGGCCAGGCTGCCGAGCTGGAGCAGCTCCACACTCTCCCGCTCGGAACCGAGCTGCGCGGAGGTATAGATGTCCACCCGCATGGACCCGCCCGAGAGCTCCTGAAGCCTCTCATCCATGAAGACCAGGGCGTGGTGCACGGGATGCGTGCCGTCGTGTGGGTGCAGGACCCGGAGCACTGTCACGTCGGTGTCCGCCCCGCACGATGCCGACATGATGACCAGCAGCGCCAGCGTGATGTTCTTTCTGAGCATTCGCCGCCCCGTTACCAGGTTGGTCGTCCGAATCGCCGATGCGCGCAATCCGCCACGGCGGTTCGACGTGGCACGAGCCGTTGCGATCAGCGCGATTTCGTATGGCGTATTGGTGCGAATGTAGCGGGACAGTGCGGGCATCCGCTAGGTCAGCGGCTCCCGCGCCCCCGGCACGACCCGCGGCCGGTGCCCTTCCGGCGCTGCCGTAGCGGAGCCGGCGTCGCACGGACGATTTGACTTGCCCTCTGCCGGGGCGTACCTTGCGGGCACATCCCGACAACTCGTGTCCTGACCGCCAGGTCTCCAGCTCGGAGGATCGGATGAGACCGCTTTCCATCACCTTGGCAGGTGCGGGGATCGTCGCGACTGCCGCGTGCGGAGCGGGAGTCGATGAGCCCGTACTCGAACAGCCGGAGCGCGTCGAGGTAGTAGCTCCGGGGTTCCAGCTCCAGCACGTCTACCAGATTCCACTCGAAGAACAGGGCTCGTGGGTGTCCCTCGCCGTCGGACCGGACGGCGACCTCTACGCCTCGGACCAGGGTGATGCGGGCGTCTACCGAATTCGCATCGGAGGCGACATCGACAACCCGGTCGTGGAGTCCGTAACCCGGTTGCCACTGGACGTCACCGGCTTCCAGGGTCTGGAGTACGCGTTCGGCGCCCTGTACGGCCACCGCAACAGCAGCAACGCGCAGGTGGCCGGACTGTACCGGATCACCGATTCCGACAACGATGGTGACTTCGATACGGTCGAGTACCTCGGCATCACGGTCGGCGGTGGTGAGCACGGCTTGCACGACGTCCTCGTGACCGAAGACGGGCAGGGACTCTACCTGATCGGCGGCAACTCGTCGACGCCACCGGCGACGCTCGCCCGCCAGACGATGAGCGGTTGGCAGGAAGACCAGCTCACGCCCCGGCAACCGGACGCCCGCGGACACGCGCGTGGTCGCCTGGCGCCCGGCGGTTTCGTCCTCCGGATCGATCCGGACGGTTCGAATCCCACGCTCGTCAGCATGGGCTACCGCAACGAGTACGGCGGTGCGGTGAACGCCTTCGGCGACCTCTTCACGTACGACTCCGATCTCGAGTTCGACATGGCCACGCCATGGTACCGCCCCACGCGCATCGTCCACGTGGTCAGCGGATCCGACATGGGATGGCGCAACGGGACCGGCAAATGGCCTGAGTACTACGAGGAGAGCCTCCCGCCCATCGCCAATATCGGGCCCGGCTCGCCGACCGGCGTGATCTCCGGCCTGGGTGCCCGCTTCCCCGCTCGCTACCAGCACGCGATCTACGCGCTCGACTGGACCTACAGCACGGTCTTCGCCATCCATCTGACCCCGAGCGGCGCGAGCTACACGGCCGAGTTCGAGGAGTTCGTCGCCGGCAACTCAGCCATTGACAACTCGTTCCAGGTCACGGACGCTGAGATCGGCGCGGATGGACACATGTACATCCTCACGGGCGGCCGGAGCACACCGGGCGACCTGTGGCGCGTGGTGTACCGGGGCAACCAGTCCACCGAGCCGGCCGAGCCCGTCGACAATCCTGAAGCGCGCGCGGCGAGGGAAGCGCGGCGGCAGCTCGAAGCGTTCCATGGCGTGCAGAACCCGGCGGCGGTGGATGCGGCGTGGCCGCACCTCTCCAGCCCTGACCGGTTCCTCCGCCACGCGGCCCGCGTGGCCATCGAGTCCCAGCCGCTTGCGCAATGGCTCGATCGGGCCGTGAACGAATCGAACCCGCAGGCGAGGATCACGGCGCTGGTCGCCGCGGCACGGGTCGGTGGCCCCGAGCACAGGGAAGCTGTGATGCAGGCGATACTCGGTCTGCCCCTCGCCCAGCTCACCGCCGAGCAGAAGCTCGGTGCCCTGCGGGCGTTCGAGCTGGCCTTCCTCCGCCTGGGCGAACCGACGGAGGCGGAGCGCACGGAGATCCGCCAGGCACTCAACGCGCTGCTCCCGGATCCCGGCAACGACCATCGCGTAAACACAGAGCTGGTCCGCGTGCTCGTGCACCTTCGCGACGACCAGGTCACCGCCAAGGCCGTCGCGCTCATGCGCGACCGGCCTCTGCCGGCGCAGGCGCCGTCGTTCTACCAGGAGCAGCGTATGCGCCGGAGCGGCCGCTATGGCGGAAATCCGCTCGCCATTATCGCGAACCCGCCGCCCTCCGAGGCGCTTGGACTCGCCTGGATCCTGCGGCATCACCGGGAAGGCTGGACCGAGCAACTGCGCCGCGACTACTTCACGTTCCTGAACACGGCGGGTGAGTTCCAGGGCGGCGCCAGCTATGCCGGCCACATCACCGACATGTATGGTGAGGCGCTACGCAACACGACGCCGGAGCACAGGGTCGCTGTGGAGGATCTGACGGGCCGCTCGTTCGTGTACGAGCCGGTCTTCACGGTCACGCAGCCGCGCGGTCCGGGCCGGGCGTGGACGCAGCAGGAGGCCGTGCAGTCGGTGCAGGCTCGGCTCGCCGGCAGGAGCTTCGAGGCGGGTCTCAACCTGTTCTTCGCCACGGGTTGCGCGAGCTGCCATCGCATCAATGAATACGGCAGCGACAACGGCCCCGACCTCACTTCGCTTCCCGCCCGGAACTTCAATGCCCAGCGGGTGGTCCAGGCGCTCGTGGCGCCGGACAGCGAGTTCGAGGATCATTGGGCGGCGTGGGAGTTCACGCTCGCCGATGGCCGTACCGTGGTCGGCCTGCCGACGTACACGGGCGACCGCGTCACCATCCGGCCGCGGGACGTGCGCCAGGACGCCGTCGAGGTCCCGGTCAGCCAGATCACGTCGAAACGGCGACTCGACGAGTCGGCGATGCCGTCCGGTCTGGTGAACGGGCTCAACGAGGAAGAGCTAGCCGATCTCGTCGCCTACCTGCAATCAGGCGGCAATCCGGACCACGAGGTGTACGCGCAGCCGGTCGCAAGCACCAACTGAGACGTCGCTCGAGATCGGCCCAGCGGGCAGGTCGGGCGATGGCCCGACCTGCCCACTTTCTTTAAAGCCTCACACTCGACCCGGCAGCCTGTCACGGCTGGCGTCCATCGGCGTTCACGCATAAACTTCGTGAAACGCTCACGCCCGCGGTCCGTCGGGTAGCAACTCGGGAAAATGCAGCGATCGCGGCGCCGCGGCCGTCGAGCCCGCCGGTGCCGCGTGGTCGGGAGGACTTCTGAATGTTTCGTGGTAGCATCGAGTTTACGCCGGCGCGCTGGCTCGCCGGCGCCGTGGTGGTACTGACCCTCGGGTGCGGCGCATCGGACGCCGGACCGTCCACGGCGAATCAGGGCAACGGCACGGCTGCGAACCCGACGGTGACGCCCGCCGCTTCGACACCCGCCACGCCGGCACCCTCCCAGGCCGAGAACGGCTCCACGGCGGAGCCTGCAACCAGACCGGCTCCCCTCGAGACGCCCGAATCACCTACGTCCGTATTCCAGGGAGTATATACCGCGAGTCAGGCTGCACGGGGACAGGAGTTGTTCAGCACTCATTGTACAATGTGCCATCAGGTCGGGCAGTTCACGGTCGGCACGCTCCGGATCGATGAGCGGTATGCCACGCTCGGCGATCTGTTCCTCACTGTGACTACGCTGATGCCGATGGACAACCCGGGCGGTCTCGCGTACCATGAATATGCGGCCATCATCAGCTACTTCCTGTCCAGCAAGGGACTTCCCGAAGGGACACGCGAGCTGCCGGCCGACGTGAACCAGCTCCTCCGCATCGGCTTCGATCCCCCTGAGGACGGCGACTGAGCGGGCGACGGCGGAGTTCCGATCGGGTGCCAAAGCCGCCTAACCGGTTGTTATAGCGGCGTTTAAATCCTGTCGCGGGTATACTCCTTGCCATCTCTGAGCATGGGTGCCGAATGACCGGCGCCGCAACGCAAGGAGGACGAAATGGCGAACCGCGACAATCCGCGTGCGGGCAGATCGGAACGTGCCGCTCCGGCGCGACCGCTCCCCGACAGGGCACCGAAGAAGCTGACCGAAGCCGCACGACCGGCCCAGCCGGCGAAACGGAAGGACAACGCGCAGCGACGCTTCGCCAAGCCGGCGCGGCCGAAGGCCGATCGCAAGCGTTGATGAACGGCCCTCGACGACGGTAGTCGGGACTGCCGCGGGGCGAAGCGCGGTGCCTGGCTTCGTCCCGCGTCCCCGGCTTTCCTTCAGCCTGTCTCTGCCAATGCAACGGTCCTGCGGCCGATTTCGCGGAGCCCGGCTTTCACGGTGTCTCTTTCGCGCAAAAACCAGCGTACGCCCACGTGCCAATGCGCCATAATCCGTGCACCACGGCGCCCGCTCGATTGCAAGCGGGTTGTCGTGTCGGAAGTGCGTGGATAACTTTGCCTTCTGTATCGGTGTCTTCGGCCGAAGGGGTGCGATGAGTACTATAGCGATCTACGATACGACGCTGCGCGATGGCGCGCAGACGGAAGGCATCTCCTTTTCGAGTGATGACAAGATTCGAATCGCGCGGCGCCTCGACGAATTCGGCGTATCGTACATCGAGGGTGGCTGGCCGGGCTCGAACCCGAAGGACGAGGAATTCTTTCAGCGCGCGGCCGATATCGAATGGAAGCATGCGCAGATCGCCGCTTTCGGTTCGACCCGGAGGCGCCAGGTCGCGCCGGAGGATGATGCCAACCTGCGTGCGCTGGTCGACGCCGGTACACAGGTGTGCACCATCGTCGGGAAGAGCTGGACGCTGCACGTGGACGAGGTGCTCAGGGCCGGCCGCGACGAAAATCTCGCGATGATCGAAGAGAGTGTCGCTTTCCTCGTCGCGCATGGCCGGAAGGTGATCTACGATGCCGAGCACTTCTTCGTTGGCTAT
>DATMSC010000102.1:0-16631 GCA_035565595.1 Longimicrobiales bacterium
TCGACGAAACGGTCCTGCGCGACCTCCAGCGCGCGCCCCGGTGGAAAGAGAGGCACGCGCGCGGCGATGCGTTCGGCCGCGATGGCGGGCACGTTCTCGAACTCGTAGCTGACCACGTCGAGCCCATCGGCGAAACGGTCGAGGGCAGCAACGTCGTCGAACTGGCCAACGATCAGCTCGGCAAGGTGGCCGGCGCCTGCCTCGGGCGAGGGATCCAGGAAACGGAAGCGGTGACCGAGCGGGTAACCTGCCAGCGCGAGCATGCGCCCGAGCTGCCCGCCGCCCAGAACGCCAACCTTCATTCGGCGGCCGGGTCGCCGGCTTCCAGGACGGAGCGCGTCTGGCGCTCGCGATACTGGCGGAGTGCCTCGCGGTACTCCGGGTGGCGGGCACCGACGATGGACGCTGCCAGCAGCGCGGCGTTCACGGCACCCGCCTTGCCGATGGCCAGCGTGCCGACCGGCACGCCCGCGGGCATCTGCACGATGGAGAGGAGCGAATCCTGCCCGCGCAGGGCCGCCGATTCGACCGGTACGCCGAGTACCGGGAGCACGGTCTTGGCCGCCGTCATCCCCGGGAGGTGCGCGGCGCCGCCAGCCCCCGCGATGATGACTTCGAGGCCGCGCTCCTCCGCCGTGGCCGCGTATTCGAAGAGGAGGTCCGGTGTGCGGTGAGCGGAAACGACTCGCCGCTCATACGGCACCCCCAGCGCTTCGAGCGTCTCTGCGGCGTGCGACATCGTGGCCCAGTCGGACCTGGAGCCCATGATCAATCCAACGAGCGGAGCTGGCATTGAACCTCATCGTCCAGTGGGCGGTGAACGCCGGGAAACGGGAAAGATACGAAGCGGAGCATGGCCTCGCGAGACGTGATCGGTGAGACGGCGACACCGGCGGCGGAAACACCGTCAGCGGCGTCGTTCGAAACCGGCGCCGCGGGATCTCTCGTCCAGTGGCTCCAGACGCAGCGGCTCCTGCGGGGGCCGTTCCTGTTCGTGGATTATTGGGCGAGCGTGCTCGGCCTGGAAGGTATCGTGGCGGGCGGGCCGGTCGAACGCGGGATCGTCGATCTCCGTCTCTTCCGGCTGGGCGTGGACCGGCCCGAGCTGGAAGTGCCTCGCCTCCGCTACTATCTGCTCCTCTTCCTCGCCGGACCCTTCCTCTTCCCATTTCGCCGCTTCCGCCGGATGGGGCGCTACCGCTTGCGGCTGGCGACCAGGGCAGGAGAGGCGGTGCAGGATGCGCTTCAGCAGCACCGGCTGGAGCTCCGCCCCTGCGGCGCGGGTCGTGTCGACGTTTCCTGGCGCGACACCGTGCTGGCCAGGTCGGTTCTCGATCCGAACCTCGTGTCGGGTTTCTCGAGCCTCTTCTGGGCGGCGTACAAGCTCCCACTCGCTGCCCTGTCAGCCACGATCGCGGTCGCCGTGCTCGCCCCGATCCTCCAGGCAACGGGATTGCTCGGTATCACCGCAGACTACTGGATCCCGTTCGGTTTCCCCGTCCTCGTACTGATCCTGTACGCGGTCTACCGCGACGTGGGTACGGCGGTCCTCGGCGCGCTCCCCGTGATCCTGGGCCGCTACCTCCTGATCCTCCTTTCACCGGCGACGTCATGGGCGCCGTTCCTCCTCGCGCTCGCCGGGCTGTTCATGCTCTACCTCCTCGTCGACTGGTTTTTCATGCCCCGGCCGGTGCCACCGGTCCTGCTGCTCTACACGGCTGACGGTCCCGGCCAGCCGTACCAACGGCCGGGTGACGCGCCGTACTGGCTGGAGGGCCGGGTCTACTGGGTGTGGCGATACCTCATCCTGAGCCCCGCGGAGCTGAACAAGTTCTGGGAGAAGGACTGGGAGCGGGTCGAGCTGTGGATCCGGGCCGACGGTCCCAACGCCGGCGCCCTGGAATGGGTGGTCACGGACCTGCACTATCGCGAGTTGTGGACGCCGTACGACCGGCTCGGCCCCGCCCGGGTCCTGGACCGCGACCTCCGCAAAGCGCTCGAGGCCGTACAGGGTTGCCACCCGGGGCTGTGGCTCCTGGAGGTCGACGCCGACCTCGTCTTCCACTATCCGTATTTCCGCGGCGTCTCATTCCTCCCCGAGGAGGGATCGGTCCCGGCGCACGGGATCGGGCACGTCGCCACGGCGCTGTGGCGGCGAGCCACGGACGACGACTTCGAGGGCTACGTACAGGCGCTCGACCACGCACGGGTCCGCACCGGGACGGACCTCCTCGCGGACCTCCCCGAGTTCATCACTCGACGGGCGGCGAGGCACCTGATGCGGCAACCGTGGCGATACTGGCGCTATCCTCTCGGTGCCGCGACGCGTCGGGACCCGCGACTCTACGGATTGCCACGGCCCACGAACCCACCGCCTCTCGCTGATCCGAATCTCCAGATCAAGGCCGGGCATTCACCCCGAACCTGACCGTACCGGGTATGCGGCCCGACCCGCGCCGGCGCCGCGCGCATCCGCCCCAATCCGCCGCCCTTCGATCGAGAGCCGTGCAGGTGAGGCCGAGCAGGCCACTCGCCGTCAGCCGCGCGTCGTTTCAGAGCGGACGATCGCGCGGTACCTGTGCAGCAGATCCAGCGTGATCGGGCCCGGTCTGCCGGAGCCGATCGTGCGGCCGTCCAGGGCCCGGACCGGCACGATTTCGCGGTTGCTCGCGGTGAGGAAAACCTCGCCGGCGCGGTCCAGGACCTCCGGGAAGAGAACCTCTTCGCGGACGGGCAGACCGGCTGCCCGCGCCACCCCGATGACCGCCGCGCGGGTCACGCCGGCGAGAATCCCGCAACTGGTCGGAGGTGTCAGGACCTCATCGTCCACGACGAAGAAGATGTTGCTCGTAGTGGCCTCGGCCAGGTGGCCGCTCGTGTCGAGATACACGGCGTCATCGGCATTGCGCGAGCGGGCTTCCGCCAGAGCGACGACGGATTCCAGGTAACCGAGCGACTTGAGCCCTGCGGTCGCGGCGAACTCGTTCCGACGGCCGCTCGCGACGATCAGGCTGATCCCTTCCCGGTATATCCGCTCGTCCGCGCGGTATTCCCGCACGCTGATGACGGCCGACGGCCGAAGCTCGGCTGGCGGCTCCAGACCTGGCGGACCGGGTCCGCGGCTCACGGTGATACGGATCGAAGCGTCCGGTACGATGCCCGTGCCCGCATCCCGTGCGTCCACGCTTCCGATCGCCTGTTCCACGAAACGGGCGATCGCCCTGCGCACCTGCTCCTCGAGATCGCCGGGCAGCGGCAGTGCGACCCTCCTCGCCGCGTTGGCCAGACGATCCAGGTGCTCCCGCAGCCGGAACGGCACGCCCCCGTACGCGCGAAGCGTCTCGAAGAGACCGTCGCCGAGCGTCAGACCGCGGTCGTCGGGCCGGACCGCCGGCATGGTAGGATCCACTTCGCGGCCATTCACGAGCGTAACGCCGATTGGCGGTCGACCCGACCCGAACCCGGATGTTCCTGCCGTCATTCACCCTCCCCCGCAAACCCATCACGTCCATTGAACACGTGCGCCCCTCCAATCGCCGCACTACCGGTCTCGGCCAATGCGCTCCCATCCGCCGCGGCGGGTGCCGGCATGGCGAGAAAATTGGCCAGGAGCGCGTGGCCGTGGCGCGTGAGCACTGACTCGGGATGGAACTGTACGCCCCAGACCGGCAGCGTGCGATGCCTGAGCGCCATGATCTCCGCCCGGTCGTCCGCGGTCACGGCGAGGACTTGCAGCGACGCCGGGAGCGACTCCAACTCCACGGCGAGGGAGTGATAGCGCCCGGCCCGGAACGGGTTCGGAATTCCATGAAACAGATCCGTGCCACCGTGGCGGATGAGCGAAGACTTGCCATGAGTCGCGTGACGCGCGCGGACGACGCGTCCGCCGAATGCCGCCGCGATGCACTGATGCCCGAGGCATACGCCGAGGATCGGGACGCGACCGGCGAAGGCTTCGATCAACTCGACCGAGACGCCGGCTTCAGCAGGGGTACACGGCCCGGGAGAGATGATGATGTGTCTCGGCGCCAGGTCAGCCACGTCGGCAACGGTCACTGCGTCGTTGCGAACCACGACGGTCTGGTGACCGAGCTCTCGGACGTACCGCGCCAGGTTGTGCACGAAGGAATCGTAGTTGTCGATGACGACGACCATGCAAACCCGCTTCCCTGCTACGCCGGGCCCGCAGCTTCGGACGCGAATGCGCCCGCCACGATGTCGACGCGAGTCAGGGCGTCGACCAGCGCCCGCGCCTTGGCCAGGCTCTCCTCGTACTCTCCCGACGGATCCGAGTCCACCACCACGCCGCCACCGACGCCGAAGAGCGCGCGCCCATCGCGGACGACCATGGTCCGGATCGCGATGCTCGTGTCCATGGTCCCATCGAACCCCAGGTACCCGATCGCGCCGGTGTAAACCCCTCGCCGGACGGGTTCCAGCTCCGCGATGATCTCCATGGCCCTGATCTTGGGTGCGCCGGTGATCGAGCCGCCCGGGAATGCGGCCCGTAGCAGGTCCACCGGTCCGAGACCGGGGCGGAGCTGACCTGTGACCGTGGAGACGAGGTGGTGCACGGTCGGGTGGCGCTCGAGAACGCAGAGCTCGGGGACGCGGATCGAACCGTCCTCGCACACCGCCGACAGGTCGTTCCGCAGCAGGTCCACGATCATGATGTTCTCCGCGCGATCCTTCCGGCTCATGCGGAGCCGGTGCGCGCGGCGCGCATCCTCCGCCCGGGTCGCGCCTCGCGGGGCGGTGCCCTTGATGGGACGGGTCTCGACGAAGCCACCTTCGTGGCGGAGGAACCGCTCCGGCGATGCGCTCACGACTACGGCATCACCGGTGTCGAAGTAAGCCCCGAAGAAGGACGGATTGCGTTCGCGGAGAGTCCTGTATAGGGCGAACGGCGATGCCCGCACCGGCGCTTCCAGCCGCTGCGTGAGGTTGGCCTGGTAGATGTCGCCGGCAAGGATGTATTCGCGGACACGACGCACGGCGTCGAGGTACGCGGCACGCGAAAAGGTGGATTCGACGCCAGGGAGGCCCGGAACCGGGTGTCGGATCGCTGTAACTTCGGGTGAGGATGTGGTCTCTGCCGCCGGAGCAACCGGCGAGACAGCTTGCGGAGCCGGCGGAGATCGATGCAATCCTGCGCGTGCGCGCAGCCGCTCGATGACGAACCGGCTCCGGGCCGCGGCCCGCCGTGCGCGCGCGAGATCGTCCTCCGCCGGGAGCCCTGTGGATACGAGATGCGCGGTTCCTTCCAGGTGGTCCCACGCGAGGACCCAGTCGTAGCCGGCGAGACAGAGGTCCGGCATGGGGACGTCGTTGATCCCCGGTGCCGGCACCCGTTCGATCCAGCCGTTCAGCTCGTATCCGAAGTAACCGGCGAGTCCGCCCTGGAATGGTGGCCCGCCGGGAATCGCTTCGCAGGCAAACGCCGCGATGAGCGACTCGATCGTCTCGAATGGCCCCGTCACCCGCAGCTCGTTCACGCCACCGCGATCGAGCTCGACTCCGCCCGGGCCGGCTCGAACGACCAGAAAGGGATCGGCCATGAGGAACGACCACCGGCCGTGACGCGGGTGGGTGAGTGAGCTCTCGAGGAGGAGCGGCATCGGCAGGTCGAGGAACGCCTCTGCCGCGGATGCCGGATCGAGATCGAGCCAGGGCAACGCCTCCAGGCGCGCCGCGCGCGGGCCGGAGCGGCTCCGCATCACGATGGACTCCGGCACTGTGGATTGAACGGCGATTGCGCGAGAACGACTCCGGTCATGACACGAAATGTACGCCCGGCCAGGCGCGGGACAAGCCGGGGCGGTGTGCTGACACGAGCCAGGGGCGGAATAGCAGGACCGCGTCCCCCGTTCCCGGGTTGCCAACCATCCCCGCCACCCGCATTTTGCGCGGTCGCAGGAAATCTCCACCGTGGCACCAATGACCGACACCGACGTATTTCGATCGATTCTGGTTCCGCTGGACGGATCGCCGTTCGGCGAGCACGCGCTCCCGCTTGCCACTGCCCTCGCGTCCACGGCCGCCGCGACCATCGAAGCCGTTCTGGTGCACCGGCCGCTGATTTCCGATCGCAACCTCGAGGGGCTGCCCTCGATCGAGCAGCTCGAGCAGCAGGTGCGTGCCGAGGAGCAAGGCTACCTCGATGGGATCGCCGAGCGTTTGGCCGCCGCCGGCGTTCAGGGCTTCGTGCAGTTGCTGGAAGGTCCTGATGTCGGCCGGGCGCTGCTCGCCCACGCGCACGCCGCCGGTTCCGATCTGATCGTCATGTGTACGCACGGCCGGGGCGGCTTCGCCCGGGCCTGGCTCGGAAGCGTGGCCGATGAGGTGGTCCGGTCCGCCGAGATCCCCGTCCTGCTGGTGCGACCCGGCGCGGCGCCGCCGCCAGCCGATGCTGTGGCAATGCCGAGGCACGTACTGGTAGCCCTGGCATCGGAACAGGAACACGAGTCTGCGCTCCGCCACGTCGCGCCCCTGGTCAGGCTGTTCGGCGGTCGCGTCACGCTGCTGCGGGTGGTTCCTCCACCGATCCGGGTGGGCGGGCGCACTTTCGCGGCAGACGAAGCGAGGTATCGCGCCGTGTCGGCGCGAGCCAACCGCGCTCTCGAAGAACTCGGAGCACGATTCGCCGACGCTGGCGTGGAAGCCCGCGGCCGGGTACTCAGCCACACTCAGCCGGCGTCGGCCATTCTGGATTTCGCGGCCGCGGACCACGCGGAGCTAATCGCCATCGGCGCCGGCCGGCGGAGCGGCCCGCAGCGATTCATCCTCGGCAGCGTCGCCGACAAGGTGGTCCGCGGCGCATCAGGACCCGTGCTCCTCCTGCCTGCCGACTGAGGCCGCCGGCGCCCCGAACTATGCGGACGCCCTGAGCTCGTCGCGTTCCACGGTCCTGCCGTGGATCGACGTGCGGCCCTCCTCCATGAGCGACTTGAACCGCACCATGTCCTCGTGCAGCAGGTTACGCGGATCCGTGCCGAATACCGAAGCGACGGCGTGGCCTACGGCGCCGAGCGGCGGGTTGTACGTCATCTGGATCGTGACCCGTGTGCCACCGTCCTCGTTCGGCTGGAAACGCACGATCCCCGCGTTCTGCACCGTCGCACCCTCCACGCTGCGCCAGCCGATCACGCTGTTCGGTTCATAGGCAGTGATCTCTGCATCCCATTCAGTACGGATGCCACCACGCCCTTCGGCCACCCAATGCCAGCGCCGGTCGCCGATGCGGCGCACTTCCCTGATGTGCGACATGAAACGGGGGAAGTTTTCGGGATGCTTCCAGAACTCGAACACTTCGTCGAGCGGCGCAGCCACGTTGATGTCCTTGCGGATCTCTACGGCGCGGCGACCGGCCCCGATGCCCGTGAGGCGCCGGAGGGGAAGGTTCGTGAGAGCCCGGAGTACGAGCGCCGTGCCGGCGCATGCGAGCGCGGCACCGCCGAGTCCACGTACCGCTGTCGCGCCGCGCCAGGCTATCGCGGCCCCGACCAATCCGGCCGCAACGCGCGGTGCCGGCGCCCAGTTCGTCTGCAAAAGCTCCGGACGCGCACCCATGCGCCGCTTGCCACCTTGAAGGCTCGACACGCGTCCGGCAGATTCGTGCGGCTCGAGCCGGTTGATGACCGAGCGGACGCCCCGAGTCTTCCGCACCGCGGAGAGCAGATCGTGCATCTCGTGCTCGAGGATCGGACCGGAGAGCGTGACGTGTCCGTCCTCCGCCAGCACTTCGATGGCGCTCGGATGGGATACAATGCGACCCATTTCCGAACGGACGCGCTGCCGGAGCACCTCGTCATCCGCCATGTCCCGGGAAAGCCGGGACTTCGCCGCGGCGAGCTTCCCCTTCGCGCGGTGCTCGATATCGCGTGACGCGACGCCTGCGGCCCGGTCCACCTGCCGCTGCGCGTGGACGACCATGTCGCGTACCCGCGCGCGCCGCCGTCGCCCATGCTGCGGGTCCAGCAGGTACATGAGCCCGGCGCCGATCGCCGCGCCGCCAAGCCATGTTCGCCCCGTATCCAGCATCGTCTGCCTCCTTCTCCAGACTCAGGACGGTCCGTTCCCCGGCACATGCGGGGCAAGAACCGATCCGGCCGGATCGGGGCGGATGGCTCAGGTCGCGGAGCGCACGACGATTCTGCCGGTCATCCGTTGGTGCAGCGTGCAATGGTAGTCGTACGTCTGACCGGCCACGTTGAAGGTGTGCGATGTGGTGCCCGACGCGCCGATCGACCTGGCGGACCAGACCCCGGTCTGTGCCGGGTTGTCCGGCGTGATGTTGTGGAGGATGCCGCTCGTGTTGTGCCAGTGGACTTCCTGGCCCGCGTCGATCTCGAGCGTGGAAGGCGAAAACGTACTGGCGGTCAGCGTGACCACCGGGTCGTCACCGAAATCGGGACCGTCGCCACCAGGATCCGCCGGATCGCTGGAGCACGCCTGGGTCCCAGCAATGGCAAGCACAACGATGACGGTCGCGAATGCTCTCATGATTCGCCCCTCTTCCAGCTCCGCTGCGATGAGTCGAACCCGGCCCGGAGCATGGCCGTGCCCCATGTCGTGTGATGCCATTCAAACGCGCGAGGTAGCGAAAATGCGACGTCGGGTGGTGCAGCGGGGATGGCCGGGCGAGAGAAAGATGCGGCCGCGGGTCGGTCAGCGAGGGAGCCGCGCGCCTCGGTTTTTTCGCGAATGTCGTGCTGCTAGGCTACGGAGAGGAGCTCCGCGAAGGCGTTCCTGCTCAAGAGATCCACGAAAGCGTCGAATACCATGGGATCGAATATCCTGCCAGAGTCGCGCCTCATGATCTCGAGCGCGGTGGCCGGGCTCATGGCTTCGCGGTACGGCCTCGCAGTGGTCAGGGCGTCGAATACGTCGGCCACGCAGAGGATCCTGGCCGAGAGCGGGATCTCCTCGCCCGCAAGGCCGTCGGGGTACCCGCCGCCGTCCCAGTGCTCGTGGTGACTGCGCACGATCGGCCGAATGTCCCAGGGAAAGTCCAGATCCGCGACGATAGCGTCGCCCACGATCGTGTGCTGCTTCATGATCTCGAACTCTTCCTGCGTGAGCCGACCCGGCTTGTTCAGGATCTCCGCCGGCGTAGCCATCTTCCCGACGTCGTGCAGGAACGAGCCCATGCGGAACCAGCGCAGCGACTCCTCGTCAAAGCCCAGGCGCTCGGCGAGCGCCACTGCGTATTGCGCCACGCGCGCGCAGTGGCCGTACGTGTAGCGGTCCTTCGCTTCGATCGACTCCGCCCACGCCCGTACGACAGCCATGAACTCCGCCTCGATCTCGGCCAGGCGGCGGCCGAGATCGGCCAGGTCGCGGCGCGCGGAGAGCTCCGTGTATGCGCGGCGCGAGGCGAGCAGAGCCTCCAGCGCTTCGCGATTCCTGCCCTGCCGCTGGTACAGCAGGGCGATCTCACGGTGGACTTCGGCATCGAGGAGGCGGATCTGCTTCGTCTTCGCGATTCTGCTTGCTTCGAGCAGGTGCCGTTCAGCATCGGGGAGCTCCCCCAATTCCCTCCGGATGGCGCCGAGCCAGCGGTATACCTCCGCGAGCGCGGCATCCTGGCCGAATCGCTTCGCCAGCTCGTGTGCCCTCTCGCACGCTTCGCGAGCGCGGTCGAGTGCCCCGCGCGAGAAATACATGTCGGTCCGGTTCACCTCCACCATAATGCTGGTGTGGAGGTCGCCGGCTTCCTCCGAGTATCGGGCGCTCTGTTCGAGTGCGCGCTCTGCCTCGTCCCACGCACCCAAGTCCGTGTAGAGCATCCCGAGCTCGTTCAGGACCAACGCCATGTAACGGGGTTCCTCGAGCGTCGTATAGAATGCGAGCACGCGACGATAGTGCGAGAGCGCAAGACCGAGGTCGCCGCGGATCGTGCAATTGATCCCCAGATTCATCTCGATCATTGCGACCGCTCGCCGATCGTTTGCGCGGTGCGCGGCGCGAGCGGCATGCTGGAACACACGGTCGGAGGCCGCGAGTCGGCCGTGATCCTGAAAAAGGATGCCCAACCAGTTGAGCGCGTGCGCGACGTCGCCATAGTCGCGCCGCGCGCGGGCAATCGCGAGGCTGGCCCGGAAACAGTCGCGCGCCGCCGCCGCGTCGCCTTCCATGCGGTGCGTCGCTCCGATCCACCGCAGAATGGACGCGGCAAGCACGGCGTCGTCGCTTTCCAGGGAATGGAGGGCGCGCTCGTAGCTCGCGCGGGCAGCCGCCGGTCTGCCCTGCCGTTCGTGGGCACGCGCCGCTTCGATCCACCTCGCGGCCTGGCCCACGCTGACCACCGCGCGGGATGCCGTCACGATAGACGATGCCTGTTGATCATCCGGAGGACGGTGGGCCGGCTCACCCCGAGCATGCGCGCCGCGAGCGATCGATTGTTCTTCGCCATGCGAAGCGTCTCGCTGAGGAGCTGGCGCTCGACTTCCTCCAGCGTGACACCGCCGGGCGGGACGCGCACGACGGGCGGCCCGCCAACGACGACAGCGCCCAAGCGCGAGGAGATGGTGCGATCACCGCGGCGACCATTCTCAGTGCGGGCGCCGGCGTGGTCGCCAGAAGTCGCCTCCTGCGAAGCGGCCACATGCACCCGGCGGCGCAGCCTCACGTGCTCGGGCCGGATCACGGGCCCATCGGCCAGGACTATCGCGCTCTCGAGCGTATTCTTCAGCTCCCGGACGTTGCCCAGCCACGGGTGCGACTCGAGCAGCGCCATGGCCTCCACCGTGAACTTCTTTCGGGGAAGGCCGTGTTCACGGCAGATCACATCCACGAAGTGCTCGGCGAGGACCTCGATGTCACCCCGACGTTCGCGGAGCGGCGGCAGGTCGATGCGGAGGACGTTCAGGCGGTAGTAGAGGTCGGAGCGGAACCCGCCTTCCTCGACACACGTCGCAAGGTCCCGGTTTGTCGTGGCAATGATCCGGCACCTGACCTCGTACTCCTGCACGGCGCCGAGCCGGCGGACTCGCCGGTCCTCGAGCACCCGCAGCAGTTTGGGCTGCAGCGATGGGGGCAGCTCGTTGATGTCATCGAGCATTACGGTACCGCCCCCGGCGATTTCCAGGAGACCACGTTTCGAAGTGTGAGCCCCGGTGAACGCGCCCTTTTCGTGACCGAACAGCTCCGATTCCAGCAACGCTTCTGGGATCGCGGAGCAGTTTATCGCCACGAACGGTTCGCCTGCGTCGGGACTCGCGTTGTGGATCGCCCGGGCAAACAGCTCCTTTCCCGTCCCGGTTTCGCCAACCAGCAGAACGTTGGCGGAACGGTACGCCGCTACACGGTAGGCGAGCTCGACTGCTGCACGGAATTCCGGGCTCACGCCTACCAGCGCAGAATCGGACACACGCGCACCACCGGATTCCGGTGCGAGGTCCGTTCGACGATCGTCCGACAATTTCCTGTGTCCCGCAACCAAAGAAGGTCTCCCCGCGCGTACGCGTGCAGAAAATACCGTGCCACGTTACGGGAAGTCGAGGGTGGCGCGCAAGGGCGGGAAATGCGAAAAGTATGCGCAGGCGCGTGGCAGGTTCAGGCCAACTCTTTTACCTGTAATCATTTGTGGAATGCGAAAGAAAGTCGAGGCTGGGGACGGGGGCGGCCACGCCACCCGCCTGCCGCCCCCGCCTGAACCCGCCGACTACATTCGCTGTGCGATTCCAACCCGGCGCGAGGCCGGGTTCAGGACATCAGCAGTGAATCAACCGCCCGCAGGCGTGTGCCCGCCGCCGCGCCCGGTGCCGGGCGGATTCCCGTAGGTCGGCGCGTAATCCGAGAAGTGCTCGATCCAGAACTGGACCTGGCCATCGACGACGTCGGCTTCGAAGATCTCGTCAGCCTCGATGAGACCGTCAGCCGAGATCGCGCCGTTGAAATACACGCCGATGAGGTCGGTATCGGTGGCGGCCGTGGTGCCCGCGATGTCGAAACCGAGACGTGCCGGCTGCTGGAACTGCAGGCCGTGCGGGAACAACTTGACCCGCACGAAGGGACCGCCGGGAACGACCATCTGGATCCGCGTGGGTCGCGTGAGCGCGCCCGCCGGGATCGTCAGCTCCACGCCCCTGGCCTTCAACGTACCGCCCTCGGGACCGATCATCGCGGACACCGAGCCCGGCCCCGTGACGGGCGACACTCGAGTGATCGCGGCTCGCTTCGCGATACCGCCCGCACGGTTCTCCTGCGGTGCGAAGTTCGGCTGTGACCCGGGAGCGATCGGATCACCCAGATCCGAACACGCGGTGCCCAGCAACAGAGCGCAGGCGAGAGCGCTTGCGGCCCGTCGTACGAGCTTCATCACTTCCTCCAGTGCGGTGTGTTTCGGCCATCCGTTGCGCGGGCTGAGACAAAAAACATGCCAGCCGCCCATCGGCACCAACAATTCCAACGATTACAAACGCTTACGTAACACTGTCCGCCACGCAGCATGAAGCGCGGGCTGAAACGTTGCGTTGCACTCCATGCGCATGCGGTAAAAGAATGTTACATCGCGCCGTTGCGGCAGCCCCCTCAGAGAAGCGCGCCGGCCCATACCCATCCACGGGAAGGCCGGCGGGGTCGCGGGTGGCGCCGCCCACGGCGCAGCGCTACAATTTTCGCATGCATGAATCCGTGTCGCGAACCGGGCAACCGGGCCTCCGGACACCCGCTGCGACCGTCGAAATCGAAAAGAAACTGGGGAATGTGATGTCGCCACGCAAGTTGTTTGTTGCATTGCTTGCACTTTTCGGGTGTGCACGGGGTGACGCAGGGGGATATCTGCCGGATGGTCACGTGCTGTTCCAGCCGGACAACGAGGCGTTCCAAGCGCGCGCGCCGGACGAATATCGGGTGCGGGTGTCGACGACGGAGGGAGAGTTCACGATCCACGTGGTACGGGAGTGGGCCCCGCACGGTGCGGACAGGTTCTACAACCTGGTCCGGAACGGCTATTACGATGGCGTCTACTTCTTCCGCGTGGTCGGCGGGTTCGTGGCGCAGTTCGGGGTCCATGGGGATCCGCGGGTCAACGACGCGTGGATGCGCGAGCGCATTCCCGACGATCCTGTCGTGCTCAGCAACGTGCGGGGTGTGGTGACGTTCGCAGCGGCCGGTCCCGAAACGCGGACGACCCAGGTCTTCATCAATCTGCGTGACAACTCGCACCTGGACGCGGATGGCTTCGCGCCCATCGGGAGGGTGGTCGAGGGGATGGGGGTGGTGGACCGGCTGTTTGCCGGGTATGGCGAAACGAAGCCCGAGGGACGCGGTCCCGATCCGGTCCGTTACATGGAGCGCGGGAATCCGTACATCGAGCAGGATTACCCCAGCCTGGACCGGATCGAGACCGCTACGATCGTGGAGTGAGCCTCAGCCGGCGCTCCCGAAGAACTCGGCGTGGAGCCGCCGCACGACGGTGTTCACGTCGGTCTCGGGGACAAGGAACGTGATGTTGATGTTCGAGGCGCCCTGCGATATGAGCCGGATCCGCGTGTCCTGAATGGTTCCGAATACGCGGGCGGCGATCCCGGGCGTCTCGCCGATACCTTCCCCAACGACGCTGACGATCGCGTTTCCGCTGGAAACGCGCACGGTGCCGAGCTCTTCCAGGGCGGTGACGATCTCCGGCAGCCGGCGGGTGTCCTCCAGCGACAGTGAGACGCTGACCTCCGACGTCGACACGACATCCACCGCCGTCCGGAAGCGGTCGAAGACCTCGAAGAGAGCGCGCAGGAAACCGTACGCTCCGAGCATACGCGCCGACTCGACCTGCACGATGGAGATCCCCGGCTTGTGGGCGATGGCTCGGACTCCGCCGGGCGCCGGGCCGACGTCGCCGTTGATCAGCGTGCCCGGGTGGTGGGGCTCCCGCGAATTGCAGATCCGGACGGGAATATCCTTCTCCACGGCCGGCTGGATGGTCTTCGGGTGCAGCACCTTGGCGCCGAAGAAGGCGAGCTCCGCCGCCTCCGCGTAGGAGAGCCGCGCGATCGGACGCGCCTCTGGCACGACGCGCGGATCCGCGGTCAGGAAGCCCGTGACGTCGGTCCAGATCTGGATCTCGGCGGCGTCGAGGGCGGCACCGAAGATCGCTGCCGAATAGTCGGAACCACCCCTACCCAGCGTAGTCGTTGCCCCACTCTCCGCTGAAGAGATGAACCCGCCCAGCACGGGGATCGTCCCGGCCTCCAGGAGCGAGAGCAGCGTCGACCGGGTCCGCTCGAAGGTCGCTTCCATGATCGGGGCAGCTCGCCCGTGTTCCTCGTTCGTGACGATGCAGCGGCGGGCGTCCACGTATTCGGCGGGCACGCCGGCGGCGCGCATCACCGCGGCGGCCACCGGTCCCGAAAGTCGCTCGCCGTACGCGACGATCTCGTCCTGGAGCGGGAGGAGCGTACCCGGATGCGCGTTGACGATGCGCAGCAGCTCGACGATCTCCTCCCGGTATTCGGCCACCATCGTTTCGACGCGCGCGCGCTCCTCGGGCGGCAGCACCTCCGCCGCGATGGCGTCGTGACGGGCGAACTGCGGCGTCAGCAGCTCGAACCCGCTCTTCACATCGCCCGCGGACGCGGAGCGCACGGCCTGGAGCAGCGCGTCGGTCATTCCGCGCAGCGCGGACACGACGACGACTCGCGGTTGCGGCTTCCGCTCGTCGACGATTCGGGCCACGCGCTCCATCGCCCCGGCGTCCTCGACGGACGTCCCTCCGAATTTCATGATCAACGGCTGCATCGCCTTCGGCTTCTCCAGTCAGGTTCTTCCACTTCGGCGGGGCTCTCAGGAGGAGCCCGCGGCGACGGGCATGAGGCTGGCGCCGCCGCCGGACACATTTTAGCACCTCGATCCGAATGCGCGAGTCCCCCGGGAGGGCACCGTGCATGAGAATCGTTGTCGCCCGGACCCATGGCGACGTATACTTGGGCCGATTCCACGACCGCATAACACCACGCATGGCCTGGAGGGCGCGCATGCTCCGTCGCATCTCGACCCGGTTCGGTTTGATCGCTCTCGTCGCTGTACCACTCCTCCCTGCCCTGGCAGTCGCCCAGGAGGAGGGATCTCTCGCCACGGCGGCGGAGCTGGAGCACGCGCGGGAAGAAATGACCGCCGCAGCCATCGCCTTCGTCGAATCGCTGAACGCCGCCCGGAGGTCACAGGCGATGCTGCCGTTCGACGACCCCGAGCGAATGACCTGGGCGTACGTGCCGGGTGTGCGGGCAGGGATCACGCTCGCGGAGCTGACCGGGCCGCAACGGATGGCGCTGCACGCGATGCTGCGCACCGTCCTGAGCCATCCCGGCTACCTCAAGGTCGTGAGCATCATGCAGCTCGAGGAGATCCTCCGGGCCATCGAAACCGGCGGGTTCCTCCGCTCGGTGGACGCCTACACGGTGGCCATATTCGGTGACCCCGCTTCGGACGAGCCGTGGGGGTGGCGCTTCGAAGGGCACCACGTCTCGCTGAACTTCACCTCGGTCGAACCGTACGGCCTCTCGACCGCACCTCTCTTCCTGGGGAGCAACCCGGCGGAAGTCAGGAACGGTCCGCTCACGGGATTTCGCGTCCTCGCCGAGGAGGAAGACCTGGCGCGTGAGCTGGTGACGACGCTACCTCCGGAGCAGCGCGCAAGGGCTATCGTTTCGGAGACGGCGCCGAACGACATCGTCACCCGCAACGATCCCGTCGCGCGGGAAGTCCCGATGGCGGGGCTCCCTGCCGCCGAGATGAGCGCCGACCACCGTCTGCTCCTGCTGCGTCTCCTGGAGACGTACGCGGGCAACCTCGAGAGCAGCCTGGCCGAGGCCCGGCTCGCCGCGATCCGCGAGGCCGGCTTCGACAACCTTCACTTCGCGTGGATGGGCTCGACGGAAGTCGGCCAGCCCCACTACTACCGGATCCACGGGCCGACGGTGCTGATCGAGTTCGACAACGTCCAGAACGCCGGCAACCACGTGCATTCGGTCTGGCGCGACCTCCAGAACGATTTCGGCGGGGACCTGCTCCGCCTGCACTACGAGTCGGCGGATCATCACCACTAGGGTCCAGCGTTCAGCATACGGTGTCCAGTGGCGAGAGCCCGGCCCGGCCCCCTGAACACTGAAAACCGAACGCTGAAGACGCCCGTAAGGGGTCAGATCGCGGAGGTGCGCAGGAGCTCCGCGACCTGATCCCTGAGCGCTTCCGGTTCGATTTCGCCGAACCAGCGGTGGGCGATGGTGCCATCCCGGTCGATGACGAAGGTTTCGGGGACACCGATGGTGCGGAAGGTGCCGGTGACCCTCTGGTCGGGGTCGAGGAGCACTGTGAAGGTGATGTCGTGGTCCTGGATGAACCTGCGGACCTCGGCCTCGGCGGAACCCCGGTCGATGCTCACGGCGACCACGCGGAGACCGTCCTCGCGCAGCTCGCGGTGAAGCGCTTCGAGCGCCGGCATTTCGCGGACGCACGGGATACACCAGGTAGCCCAGACGTTCAGGACCACGACTTCGCCGCGCAGGTCGCCCACGGCGAGGCGATCACCGCCGAGCACACGAGCTTCGAACGCCGGCGCGGGCTGACCGGGCGCCACCTGACCTCCCCCGGGTGGCGTGCCTTCACATCCCGCCGCACCCAGAGCGAGAGAC
>DATMSC010000103.1:0-3823 GCA_035565595.1 Longimicrobiales bacterium
GGTCCGGCGGGGATCGTCGTGCTCGACAGCTCGTATCGCAGCTCGTCGGTCTCGGTGACGACCACATCCGCCTGCGGCTCGACGACAGGCGTCGCGGCGCCCGCAGCGACCGGCGTGGCCTGCGGGGTTCCGGTCGTGCCAGGAGCGGTGACGGTGAGGGGGGAGAGAAACATCACCTCTTCGACGCTCTGGTCGAAGCTGTAGTACGACGCGGCGACCTGATACTCACCCGGCTTGAGATCGATCAGGAACGAGACGGGCACGCCGGGCGCGCCGAGGTTGCTCCCGCCGCCGTACCACCAGTCCGGATTCACGAGGTCCTGAGACCCAGCAGCCAGGGCTTGCTCAGTCGCGGTCTTCTCATCGAGCCCGGCGGGCGGGATCATGAAATCGACGTAGGCGATCCAGTCGTCGCTCGCCGAGAGCGTTACATGGTGGATTCCCGCCTCCAGCTTCGAGGGCGCCTCAACCCCTTCTGGTGTGACATGGACCTTGATTTCCGGGAAGCCGAGCGATCGCAAGACATCGGAATCGAAGGCCGGGTCGATGCCGCCACTCTGCGCCCGCGCGACGATGGCGGTGAACGGCGCGATTGCACCGGCAACGGTGACCATGAATGCCGACTTCAGCAATGTGCGTCGAGTAACCAACGTTCTCTGATCCTTCATTCCAAGACCGGCGCGGCCGGTGCCAGATGGTCGAGCCTGGGCGATCATGCAGCCGGGAGACGGGCAACCGGTGCATCCGATCCGCCGCGCCTCCCGGTCGCATCCCACCCTCATGAGACCCGGCGGTACCGCACATGTGAGATCGGGCAACTGTCGCTCGCGAGCGCGACCGGCTCGGGGTATGCTGACGCGAATCGACCAGTCCGACCGCCACGATCCCGTTGGCGGCCAATGGAGGAAACGCACGACCCCCATGCACGAGCCCAAGACCACACCCGCGCTGTCGGCGCGCGCATTCACCCCACTGCCACTCGGCCAGATCCGGCCCGCCGGCTGGCTCCGGAACCAGCTCCGCATCCAGGCCGACGGCATGCACGGGCATCTCGACGAGTTCTGGGCGGATGTCGCCCGCAGCCGCTGGATCGGCGGCGACGCCGAGGGGTGGGAGCGCGGCCCCTACTGGCTGGACGGGATGATCCCGCTGGCCGTCCTCCTGGACGACGACCAGCTCATGGCGAAGTGCTGTCGCTGGGTCGACGCGATCCTCGATGGCCAGCACGCGGATGGCAGGCTCGGCCCGCTCGACAATGGCATCCGCCAGGGCTACCAGTACGACCCATGGCCCAACTTCGTCGTCCTCAAGGCGCTGATCCAGTTTCACGAGGCGACCGGCGACGGCCGGATTCCGGCCGCCATCGAGCGCTTCCTGCGGCGGCTGCAGGAAGTGCTCGCGGACTATCCGCTCCGCTCATGGGCGCGCTACCGCTGGGCCGACCTCGTTCTCAGTATCCACTGGCTTTACGAACGTACGGAAGAACCGTGGCTGCTCGATCTCGCGGCCACGGTCGAGGCGCAGGGGTTCGATTGGCGACACCACACCGATCGCTTCCCCTTCCGCAACAAGTGCCTCTCGATCGAGTGCGATCTCTCGAGTCACGGCCCGAACAACGCGATGGGCGTGAAGACGGCGGCGGTCTGGTCCCGGCAATCGCACGACGCGGCAGACCGCGAGTCGTCGACGAAGCTGATCGCGGCGCTCGACCGGTACCACGGACAGGCCAACGGGATGTTCAGCTGCGACGAGCATCTGGCGGGGCGCAGCCCGGCGCAGGGCAGCGAGCTCTGCGCTGTCGTGGAATACATGTTCAGCCTCGAAGTGCTGCTCGCGATCCTCGGCGATCCGACGTTCGCCGACCGCCTGGAGATGCTCGCCTACAACGCCCTGCCGGCAACGCTGACGCCGGACATGTGGGCACGGCAATACGATCAGCAGGTCAACCAGGTCGTCTGCCGTGTTGCCCCGGATCGCGTCTACACCAGCAATGGTCCCGACGCCAATGTCTATGGGCTGGAGCCGCATTTCGGCTGTTGCACGCCCAATCACGGGCAAGGGTGGCCGAAGCTCGCCGCCAGTCTCTGGATGCGCGCGCCCGGTGGCGGGTTGGCGGCCGTTGCCTGGGGGCCATGCACCGTTGCGACGGAGATCGACAGCCGACCGGTGCGGATCGAGGTAGAGACCGGCTACCCCTTCACCGGCGAGATCCGCGTCCGGTTCCGGACCGAGCGACCCCTTCGGACCGCACTTCACCTGCGCATCCCGGGCTGGGCGGACGGGGCGACCGTCCAGGTCGGCGACGAGCCGTCGGTTCCGGCGATGCCAGGCACGTTCCATCCCGTGGAGCGCGAGTGGGATACCGGGGAGACGGACATCGTCCTGCACCTCCCGCTGGACGTGCGGGTCGAGCGCCGCGACGCGCACAGTGCCTCGCTCTACCGGGGCGCGTTACTGCTGGCATTGCCGATCGATGAGGAGTGGAAGCAGATCGGCGGGGAGGAACCGCACGCTGATTGGGAGGTCTATCCCGCCTCCCACTGGAACTACGCGCTGGTAGCGAATGCCGAAGCCGATGGTCACGCCGCGCCGCTCGCCCAAGAGAGCCGTGAGATCGGCGACGTCCCGTTCTCACCAGACGGGACGCCGTTCGAGGTCACTGTCCAGGGCCGACGCCTGCCTGGCTGGGCGCTCGCCCACAATGCCGCCGCGCCACCACCCATTCCGGAAGGTCAGGATGGTCAGGACCAGCCGCTGGAGGAATTGCACCTGATCCCCTACGGCGCTACGAACCTTCGTATCGCCGAGTTTCCGCTCGTAACGTCCTAAATGCCAGCGGGTCGCGATGACTGGTGCACCGCGACCCGCTGGCACTACGCGATCCAGGGAGGGGTCACGCCCTGGGTACCGGGAGCGAGCGCTGCCTTGGCGTCGCTCTGGCCGCAGACGAGAAAGATCGTGTCTTCTGCAGCCACGACCTGGCGTTCACTGGCGCCGTCGATCACGATCGTGTCCCCCGTCGCCAGCTCGTGCGCCGTACCCTGCACGCACATCGAGGCACGTCCAGAGAGGACGGTCCAGATCTGCGGCGAATCGATGTAATGCACAGGACCCGCCTGCCCGGCCTTCACCTCCACACGCCAGAGGCTTGTCTGGGAAGATCCACCCAAGCTCGGCGAGGCCAGCGTGGTCATCACGCCGCCTGGTGTCTCCGAACGACGCGTCTCCGAGGACCGAACAATCGTTGCATCCATGTTTCCGCTCCTGGTCACGACTTCCCGACGACACATCGTCAACCGGGATGTCTATACTGTAGCGGTCGACACGAATATAGTCAACCATGTTGTCTATATTGACGGCAAGCGAATGGATGGATTCCCACGGAGCGAGCATGACGGATCGATACGGTTTCGAGTTTGCGTTTCTCCTGCTGGGGACATTCCGCAGGATCATCGACGAGGTTCATGCCGAGCTCGCGCTGAACGGCCATCCCGAGGCAAGACCGGCGCACGGCTTCGCACTGCAGGCAATTGGCCCCGAGGGCATCACCATCACAGAACTCGGGCGTCGCCTGGGCGTAACGAAGCAGGCCGCCGCCAAGACGGCGAAGCGCCTCGAAGCCCTTGGCTACGTGCAGCGGGAGAGCGACCCCGCCGATGCCCGCGCCACCCGTCTCCGCCGCAGCCCGCGCGGGGAGGAGATGCTTGGTTTGAGCGCGCTCGCCTTTGAGCGGCAGAAGGCACGCTGGATTGCGGAGCTGGGCGAGGACCGGTTCGCCACGCTGCTGACGGATCTGGAACGGCTGGGCGGCGGCACGTCCATC
>DATMSC010000104.1:0-1815 GCA_035565595.1 Longimicrobiales bacterium
CGACGGATCGGCCCCGATGGACCGTGTGCTGCCTCAGCCGGTCGACCGGGTGGGCGTGCACGTGGACCGGCTCCGGACCGTGCCCGGCCTGCTTCGCTGGACGCGACGGGCACGACGAATCGCCGTCGACCATCGAGTCCCGTTCGTCTGGTGCGCGCAGCTCAAACCGGCGGGGTATCCGGCGCGCTGGATCCTGGACCGTGAGCGCGTGCCGTACGGCGTGATCTTTCACGGGACGGAACTCCTCCTCCTTATGGAGAAGGTATCCCGCTCACGTGCGAAACGCCGCACGGCCCGGCGGCTCGTCGCCGGCGCGACGGCGCTCGTCGCCAACAGCCGTTACACGGCCGATCTGGTCCGTCAGTCGCTGGCGCTGCTCGAACTTCCGGAACTCGGCGAGGACGTGCACGTCGTTCCGCTGGGGACCGATCCGACGAAGTTCCGCCCGAGTCTCGAGACGGCCGCGGTTCGCGCGCGGTACGGCATCGATGACGATGGCGTCTGGCTCATGACCGTGGCCCGGCTCGTGGCGCACAAGGGGATCGATACCGTGCTCCACGCGCTCGCCCGGCTGCGTGAGCAGCATCCCGACATCCGGTACGCGGTGATCGGCGAGGGCCCGAGGCGAGCGGCACTGGAAGCGCTCGCCCGGGAACTCGGCGTGGCGGACCGCGTGCGATTCACCGGCTTCGTCCCGGACGACGATCTGCCCGCCGTGCTCAACTGTGCGGATGTCTACGTGCACGTGCCCCGGCGGGTCGAAGGTATGGTCGAGGGCTTCGGGATCGTGATCTCCGAGGCATCCGCGTGCGGTCTGCCAATCGTGACCGGCGACGACGGCGGTATGCCAGACGCCGTTCGGCACGGCGAAACCGGCATCGTACTCTCCGACACCGGGCCGGAGTCGGTCGCACGAGCCGTCGCCGGCCTGCTCCGTGACGATGCGTACCGGCGAGGCCTCGGGGAAGCCGGCCGGCGCGCCGTGGAGTCCTATTTCAATTGGGAGCGGGTTACCGCCGACCTCCAGCGGATACAGGGAGAGGCCTTGGCAACCCGTGGTAGAAGTCCAGGCGCCCGCGTCACGGGCCCACGGACTTCTACGACGGGCCGCTAGCCCGGCCGGTGCCGTGAGCCGTCCGAGCGCCCGCCCACTTCGCGTGCTGTTCGCGATCCAGGAAGGCGGCGGCAATGGAGCCGCCTACTCGTCGCTTCACCTCGCCTTGGGTCTGGCGCACCGCGGCGTCCACGTCCGGTTCGTCTGCAAGCCGGACTCCGAAGTGGAGGCGCTCGCACGCGAAGGCGGACTCGAAGTTCACCCGTTCGTTTTCCAACGAGACCGCCGAGCCAATGCCGCGGCGCTGGCGAAGCTCCTGGTCGGTCATCCGGCGGACCTCGCGAGCAGCCAGAGCTCGCGGGACCGGAACGCGCTGACCTGGCTCGCGCTGACTCGCCGGCTGCCGGTTCCCTACACCGTGACTCGTCGCCAGATGCCGCACAGCAGCCCGCTGGACGTGTGGCTGACCGGCCGACTGGCGGCGCGCACGATCGCCGTGAGTCGCGGCGTTGCGAACGCGCTGATCCGCCGCGGCGCGCCGCGACGGAAGGTGATCGTCATTCCGAACGGGCTGATCGCGGCGCGCGTGGACCGGCCGGTCGATCCGGCGGACGTCCGGGCCTGGCGCGAGCGCATCGGCTGGACTTCCGATCGGCCGACCCTCGGCATCATCTCCAGGCCCAAGGACCAGCACGTGGTGCTCGAGGCGCTGCGCCGGGTTCGCACACCGGTCCGGCTCGTCATGGCAGGGGTCCCGCCCG
>DATMSC010000105.1:0-1509 GCA_035565595.1 Longimicrobiales bacterium
GATGTGGCACGCGCTTCGGGGCACCGGCTTCGACCTGGACCTCGACATCGAGAAGGTGCTCGAGGCCGAGCAGGTCTTCCGCGAGTGCATGAAGGACTACTTCACGCCGCCGGAAGCGCTGGCGGTGGAGCCGCTGATCCCCTGGTCGCCGATGCCGGGCGGCGCGCTGACCGCGAACACGCAGATGATGCGCGACCACGGGATCCTCGACCGCTACCGCGAGGTCATCAACGCGATGAGCGAGGTGGTCGCCCGGGGCGGCTTCGGCACCTCGGTCACGCCGCTCTCGCAGTTCTATTTCCAGCAGGCCTTCAACAACGTGATGTTCGGCCCGTGGCAGCGCATCGCCGAGGGGTACGGCCGCACGGTCCTCGGCTACTACGGCCGGACGCCGGTCCCGCCGGATCCGGAGATCGTGCGGATCGCGTCGGCGCAGCTCGGGCTCGAGCCGACCACGCGCAGCCCGCTCGAGATGAACGACGCGAACCCGGCCAAGGGGATCGCGCCGGCCCGCCGCCGCCTCGAGGAGGCCGGGCTCCCGGTGACTGACGAAAACGTCTTCATCGTCGCTACGTGCGGCGACAAGGGCCTCGCCTTCCTGCAGGGGAAGTCGAAGGTCAACGTCCGGAAGATCGAGCCCGAACCGGAGGCGGTGAACCGCTACACGGTGACAGTCGACGGCGTGCCGTACGCGGTCATCCTGGACGACGGCCGTGTGGTGGTCGACGGCCGCGACTACGCGGTGGACGTGCGGGAGGGGGTCGACGAGACCGCGGCGGTGGCGGCGGCCGCTCCGGCACCCGGGGCCTCGCCGGCGGGAGGGATCGCCATCGAGTCCAAGCTGCCGGGCACCGTCGTCCGGATCCTGGCGAAGCCGGGCGAGTCGGTGGCCGTCGGCGCCACCGTCGTCGTCCTCGAGGCGATGAAGATGGAGATCGACGTAAAGGCTCCGCGCGCCGGGGTCATCGCCTCGATCGACGTCGCGATCGGCGATCAGGTACCCGCCGGCCACGTGCTGGCGCGGCTCAGGTAGCCGGAGCGGCGATGTCGGTCTTCGCAGAGCTCTGGCAGACGACGGGCCTCTATCACCTCACCGCCGGCCACGTGATCATGGTGGCGGTGAGCTGCCTGCTCATCTGGCTCGGCATCGCGAAGCAGTTCGAGCCGCTCCTCCTCGTCCCGATCGGCTTCGGCGGACTGCTCGCGAACGTGCCCGTCATCGGGATTGCCGGTCCGGACGGGTTCCTCGGGATGATGTACGCGGTGGGGCTCAGGACCGGGGTCTTCCCGCTCCTCATCTTCATCGGCGTCGGCGCGCTCACGGACTTCGGCCCGCTGATCGCGAACCCGCGCACCGCGCTCCTCGGCGCTGCCGCGCAGTTCGGGATTTTCGCCACCATGATCGGCGCCCTCGTCCTCAACGACCTCTTCGCCTTCGTCGACTTCTCGCTGGAGGACGCCGCCGCGATCGGGATCATCGGCGGCGCCGACGGACCGACCGCCATCTTC
>DATMSC010000106.1:0-1714 GCA_035565595.1 Longimicrobiales bacterium
CTCAACAGCAGGCGAGCGCGCGGGCGACGGATGACGTTTCGTCGGAGGCCTACACCTATCGGCTCGTGAAGAGTGGGCCGGACGTGAACCCCGATGAGTGCGAGGACTCGAGCATTTCGTCGGTCGAGGTGATGATCATGTGGGGCACGACGGTGCTTCACGTTCAGCACCTCACGCCGCCGCGGTCGTATTACGTCGGCGAGGAAGAGGGGAAGAACGTCAGCTGTGACTATTTCCTCCCGGCCGAGAAGCTCGGATCGACGCGGGCACCGATCGTTTTGGCGGATCGCACGTCGATTAGCCTCGTCGTGCTGCCGAAAGCGACGGGGACCATCGAGATTCCCGGCCAACCGAAGATGACGCTCGAGGAGGCGGTCCAGGCGGGCAAAGCGCAGCCCTGTGCTGAGCTCTCGGGAGCGCATCAAATTGCGTTGCCGGCTGGTGCCAAGGCGCGGATGGAGCTCGATGGCATCGTCTTCCAGGTCGGCGTTGTTGCTGCAGGGAAGCGAGTCATTGCGGGTCCCTTCAGCAACATCGACTGGGCTCCGGTTCTCAGCGTCCTGGGCTCGGCGGTCGCTGTCCTCGGATTCCTCGGGGTTCTCGCTTTCTGGCGCGTGCCCGACGGGGTCATCGACGAGGAGGGAATTTCGCGCGATCAGGTTCGCCTCATCCGGCAGTACCTGCAAGCCGCTGCCGAAAAAGAGCAAGAGGCCATCGAGACCGAGCAGGTCGCGGAGACGAACGCCGACAACAGGGAAGGCGGTACGGGTACGCGAGCCAAGGGCGAAGAAGGCTCGATGGGCAACCCGAACACCCGGGACACTGGTAAGCGCTATGGGGTGCAAGGGCCCGCCGACAACCCGGATCCGCACATCGCACGCCAAGCGGCTCTCCGCGAGGCGGCGGAGTTCGGTATGATCGGACTTCTCAACACGGGTGCCGGTGGTGATCCGAATGCTCCGACGGCTCCGTGGGGGCGCGACACCTCGCTCGGTAACGATCCACTGAGTGCCCGAGGGAATATGTGGGGAGACTCCATCGGCGACGCCTTCGGTGCGGGTGGCCTCGGCTTGTCCGGCATTGGCGAAGGCGGCGGCGGCCGTGGTGAGGGTATTGGTCTCGGCTCGATCGGTACGATCGGTCACGGTGCGGGGACCGGATCCGGGCAGGGCTTCGGTTCGGGTCATGGGCGTCTTGGCGGAACGCACAAGACGAAGGCGCCCAGGCTGCGTATGGGAACCACCCAGGTGAGCGGTCGGCTGCCCCCGGAAGTCATCCAGCGAATCGTGCGGCAGAACTACGGGCGTTTCCGACTCTGCTACGAGAATGGTCTGCGCACCAATCCGAATCTCCAGGGCCGAGTTGCCGTGCGGTTCGTGATTGGTCGTGACGGCTCCGTTTCGAACGTGTCGAATGGTGGCTCGGATCTGCCGGACGCTTCGGTCATTCAGTGCGTGATTCGTGCGTACTACGGCTTGTCGTTCCCGCAGCCGGAAGGCGGTATCGTGACGGTCGTCTACCCGATCATGTTCTCGCCGGGTGACTAACGGAGCCTAAGAGTACGCTGGACAAAACATCGGGCCGCCTGCGGATCGGGCGGCTCGATTTTTTTGTGGTCCTCGACGGAAATCCCGCCGCTATTTTCAACGCTCCTGCCAAGGGTGGTCGGTGGCGGAATCGACGAGGGATGCCGCGGCTCAGCACGTGAATCGAA
>DATMSC010000107.1:0-2266 GCA_035565595.1 Longimicrobiales bacterium
GCTGCACAAGCGACTCTCGCTGGAGATGGGTGGGAAGAACGCGCAGATCGTGATGCCGGACGCCGACATCGATCTCGCGCTCGACGGCGTGCTCTGGGGCGCGTTCGGCACCGCCGGTCAGCGCTGCACGGCGACCAGTCGCCTCCTCCTCCACGACAGCATCCACGACGAGTTCGTGACCGCGCTCGCCGGGAGAATTGGCCAGCTCCGGCTGGGCGACGGGATGGACCCGGACACGGACGTGGGCCCGCTCATCAACCAGGCCGCGGTCGACAAGGTCGTCAGATACGTCGAGATGGCCAGATCTGAAGGCGACGAAATCTTGTGCGGTGGCCGCCGCGCATATTCCGGTCACCTCGCCGGTGGGTTCTTCTTCGAGCCGACGCTCGTGACTGGCGTGCGGCCAGGATCGCCGCTCGCACTCGAAGAGATCTTCGGACCCGTGCTCTCCGTGATGCGGTTCGACACGCTTGATGAAGCGATCCGCATCAACAACGAGGTAGCGTACGGGCTTTCCAGCTCCATCTACACCCGCGACATCGACGCCGCCTTCCACGCCATCGAGGCGCTCGACAACGGCATTACCTACGTGAACGCTCCCACGATCGGCGCCGAGGCCCACCTGCCGTTCGGGGGCGTGAAGATGACCGGCAACGGGCACCGCGAGGGTGGCTGGGAGGTTTTCGACTTCTATACGGAGACCAGGGTGTCGTACGTCGACTTCTCGGGTCGGCTCCAGCGCGCGCAGATCGATACCTACGCCGCGGCCCCGTATTGAGCAACGTTATTGCCGCGAGGCGACGATCGCACGGCGTGATTGGCTCGGATCGCTCGTCGGCTTGCCTCTTGCACCGATCCGCAGCGTTCGGGCCGGATCGGGCGTGCGGCCGCAACGCCCTGATCTGTGTGCCGCGGCCGAGTCGCCGCGGTTTGACATATCCGGTACGGCCGCACATCTTGTAAGGTGGACGTGAAGCGACACAATTCGGAACACGGCGATCGATCGGAAGGCGAGGGGACGACTCACACGATGGGCGAAGCACGCGGCGCCCTATCGGTCGGGCGTTTCCTGTGGGAGTGGACGAAATCGATCCTCGTTGCATTCGTCCTCTTCCTCGTCATTCGTACCTTTCTCGTCGAGGCTTTCAGGATCCCCACCGGAAGCATGGAAAACACGCTCCTGGTGGGAGATTTCCTGCTTGTGAACAAGGCGGTCTATGGTGCGCAGGTGCCCGGGACGAAGGCCCGCCTGCCAGCATTCGATGAACCTCGGCGGAACGACATCGTGGTGTTCACCCCACCCCACGAGCCGGACAAGAACTACGTCAAGCGTCTCGTCGGCCTCCCCGGCGATACGCTGATGATGAAAGACAAAGTCCTCTACCTCAACGGCGAGCCGCTCGTCGAAGAATATTCCCAGCACGGGGACCCGCTGGACGTCTACGTGCAAAGCATGGAATGGCAGCGCGACTACCTGGTCGATGGCGTCGACCGCAACTCTTACAGGCCCACACGCGACAACTGGGGCCCCATCGTCGTGCCGGAGAGATCGTATTTCGTTCTCGGCGACAATCGGGACGACTCCGAGGATTCCCGGTACTGGGGATTCGTCGACGCCGACGCCATCAAGGGGCAGCCGCTGTTCATCTATTATTCGTTCAATCCGCGCACAATGCGCCCGTTTCCGTGGTTCACGGAGATCCGGTGGAACCGTATCGGCGGTACCATTCGGTAGTCATCGGCGGGTGACGTGCCGGGCTGGCGCGCTACGCTGACGACGGACCCATTCGTCCGTGCTTCGAAGTTTCTGACAACCCTGAATTGGCGCCGCTGCGCCTGCGGGCCGCGCTGCACTCGCGCGGCGCGCCCGCTGTTCCCGTATGTGCCACGGGGCCAGGTATGAGCTTCACGACGAATCGCCGCGGGCGCGGAGAAGAAACCTCGTTGGATCAGTACCTGAGAGAGATCAGCGCGTACCCGCTGCTCAGCCGCGAGGAGGAGATCGAGCTAGCCCGGCGCATCCACGATGGGGACCAGGATGCCCTGGAGAAGCTCGTGCGGTCGAATCTCCGATTCGTGGTCTCGATCGCCAAGCGGTACCAGAACCAGGGCGTGAGCCTCGGCGACCTGATCAACGAGGGCAACGTCGGTCTGATCCGCGCCGCCCACAAGTTCGACGAGACCAAGGGCACGAAGTTCATCTCCTACGCCGTTTGGTGGATCCGGCAGTCGATCCTCCAGGCGCTCGCCGAACAGAGCCGGATTG
>DATMSC010000108.1:0-5476 GCA_035565595.1 Longimicrobiales bacterium
AGGCCTGCGCCTCCGCCACGAGCCGCATGACCCCCGAGAGCTTCGTCTCGTCGCCCGTGCCGGTGACCCGCACGCGAAGGGAACCGGATCCGTTGATCGTCCCGGCGATCACGTCGTTGCCCGGGGCGCGGCGGACCGGGCGTGACTCGCCCGTGATCATCGACTCGTCCAGCTCGGTCTCGCCCTGCTCGATCACACCATCGGCGGGGACACTCTCCCCCGGGCGGACGAGCACCAGATCACCCCGCCGCAGCGCCGCGACCTCCACGAGCTCCTCGCCCGTTCCGGTGATCCGCGTGGCGCGCTCGGGGAGGAGCCGGGCGAGCTCCCGCAGCGCGCCGCTCGCCCGCGCCACGGCCCGCATCTCGATCCAGTGCCCGAGGAGCATGATCGTGACGAGCGTCGCGAGCTCCCACCAGACCGGTTCCGCGTCGAGGACCCCGAGCTCCGCGGCCCAGGAGAAGAGGAACGCAGTCAGGATGGCGAGCGCGATCAGCGTCATCATCCCGGGGAGGCGCGCGCGCAGCTCGGCGCGGGCGCCACGGAGGAAGACCAGCCCGCCGTACAGGAACACGGTCGTGCCCAGAACGGCCGGCATCCACCGCGAGCCCGGAAATGCCGGCGCACGGTAGCCGAGGAGCGCCTGCACGTGCCCGGACCAGATCACCACCGGGATCGTGAGGAGAAGCGAGAGGAGGAAGCGGCCGCGGAACACCTCGGGGTCATGGCCCGTGTGGGCATCCCCGTGCCCATGGGGGTGTTCATCCAGGCGACGAGGGGCGTCCGCCCGGGTCGTTGCGTGCCCGGCGGGCTTCGCGCCGCCGCCGGCGCCCGGGTGCGCGTGGTCGTTCGCGTGGTCGTGCGTGTTCGGGCCGCGGGGCGGGGCGGCGTCGTCGCCGGGGGAGGGGCGGGTCGGGCGAGCGTGTGACATGATCGTGACCTTCCCGAGACGGGGGCGACGCACGAGCGGTACATCTATGGATGCGCACGGGGCGGGCCGCGGCGGTGTTTGCGACCCGGCGTCCCGATCCGCGATACTACCATGGCCGCGCGACCGGAGAAAGGCTCGCCCGGTCGCGGCGGGCTATGGCGGAGGCGGGCGGAGCCGGGGACGGCGGGCGAATGGAGGTGTGGGACGCAGCTCGTCGCCTGAATGAGCTGAATCCGGGGCGGCCATGACAACCTGGAAGACGCGGGGATGACGACGTCACCGAACGAACGGCCGGCGCGAGTGCTGGTCGTGGAGGACGAGCATGACATCGCGGCGCTGGTCGCCTACCACCTGACGCGCGACGGGTACCGGGTGCGGACGGTGGGCGACGGTGCGGAGGCGCTGGAGGCGGTCGCGGTGGAGTTGCCGGATCTCGTGGTGCTCGACCTCATGCTCCCGGGGCGGCCGGGGCTCGACGTGCTGCGCGAGCTGCGCTCTCGCCCGGCCACGGAGCACATCCCGGTCATCCTGCTCACGGCACTGCGCGAGGAGCAGGATCGGATCGAGGGTCTGCGACTGGGCGCGGACGACTACGTGCCGAAGCCGTTCTCGCCGCAGGAGCTGGTGCTCCGGGTGGGCGCGGTGTTGCGACGGGTCAAGCAGCCGGCGCCGGCGACGGGCGGCGGAACTCTGCTGCGCGTGGGGCCGGTCACGGTGGACACGGGCGCGGCGGAAGCGCGGGTGAACGGCGAGCCGCTCGATCTCACGCCGACGGAGTACCGGCTTCTCCTGGTGCTCATGGAGCGGCGCGGCCGGATTCAGAGCCGCCGGCAGCTCCTCGAGGCGGTCTGGAACACGACGGTGGATCTCACTACACGGACCGTGGACACCCACATCCAGCGCCTGCGTTCGAAGCTGGGAGCGGCCGCGGGGTGGGTGGAAACGGTTCGCGGCTTTGGCTACCGCTTCCGCACCGAGTCGCCACGGAGCTGACGCGTGCGACTGCGCACCCATGCCCGTTTGTTCCTCAGCTATTCGCTGCTCGTCGCGGCGGTGGTGGGGTTCCTCACCATCGGCGTGGAGGCGACGCTACGCGCCCCGCTCACCGAGCGCGCGTCCGCGGACCTGCTGCGGGAGCTGGGTCTGGCCCGCGAGATCCATGATGACGACGCGGGCGCCGACCCCGATGCGGTCGCCCGCCGGCTGGCCGCACTGACCGGACACCGCGTCTCGATCATTGCGGGCGACGGGACGGTGCTCGGTGATTCGGGTGTGGAGCCGGCGTCGGTCCCACTTCTGGAGAACCACGCGGCTCGGCCTGAGGTCCGCGAGGCGCTTTCCCGTGGAACGGGAATCGCGGCGCGCGAGAGCGCGTCGGTTGGTGCCGGGCTGCTCTATGCGGCGACGACCACGGAGAGCGGCCGGGTGCTCCGGATCGCGATGCGGCTCGATCAGATCGATGATGCCGTGGCGCGGGTGCGGCGGCAGATCATTCTGGTGGGCGCCGCCGCAATCCTCCTGGCCGCACTCTTTGCATTCGGGTTCAGTCTCGCGGTAACGCGGCCGCTCCGGCGCATGCGCGGGATCGCCGCTGAGCTGACGGCGGGCAACCTGGACGCGCGCATCCGTCCATCCGGAGGCGACGAGCTGGCCGAGCTCGGCCGCGCGCTCGATGCACTCGCCGACGAGCTTCAGCGGCGGCTCCGCCAGCTCGAGGAGGAGCGCGCCGAAATGACCGCGCTGATCGACGCGATGGAGGAGGGTGTCCTGGCGTTCGGTGCGGACGGCGCGGTGCGGCGGGCGAATCCGGCGGCCCGGCGGATGTTCGGCCTAGCCGACGCAGTTCGCGGCCTGCGGGCCGACGCGGTGGACCGGGGGCGCGTTTTCCGCGGGATCGTGGAGCGGGCGCTGGCAGGTGAGCCGGTGCCGGCCACGGAGTACTCGCGGGAGGGGCGGCACCTGCTGGTGACCGCGCAGCCGCTCCCGCAAGGTGGCGCGGTCCTGGTGCTCGTGGACGTGACGGAGCTCCGGCGGCTGGAGGGGGTACGGCGGGACTTCGTGGCCAACGCTTCGCACGAGCTGAAGACACCGCTCACCGCCATCCGGGGGTACGCGGAGACCCTGCTCGCGGACGATCTCCCGGAAGAGCTCCGCCAGGATTTCGCGTCGATCATCCACCGGCATGCGGCGCGCCTCCAGCGGCTGGTGGAAGACCTGCTCGACCTCTCGCGCATCGAGTCGGGTGGATGGCCGCTCGAGCCGCGGGAGATCGACGCCGTTGCCGCGGCGCGGGAGGCGTGGAGCGGCTTCGCAGCCACGGCCGAGGGGCGCGGAATCGCCTTCGAGCTGGTGATCGAACCGGGCGCCGAACGGATCCACATGGATCCCGAGGCGCTCCATCAGATCCTGGCCAACCTCTTCGACAACGCCGTGAGGTACACGCCGTCAGGTGGGCGGATCAAGACGCGCGTCGGCGTGACGGCCGCCGGAGGGCGCCGGGTGGAGGTTCTGGATACCGGGAGCGGGATCCCGGAGCCCCACCTCAGCCGCATCTTCGAGCGATTCTACCGCGTGGACCCGGCACGCTCCCGCGCCGACGGTGGGACCGGGCTGGGCCTCGCCATTGTCCGCCATCTGGTCGAGCGGCATGGCGGCGCCGTCGGCGCGGAGAGCCGGGTGGGGGAGGGGACCGTGATCCGCATCGAGCTCCCTCCCGCGCCGCGTGACGAGCGACCGCCTGCCGCATCCCGCCATCCCCGGTAATCGTTGCCGAACCGTGACACGGCGGTGACCCTGCCATAAAACTCCCCTCCCATCCTTCACGCGTCGACCGAACCCGCCCGCAGGAGGGCGGACAACCTCAACACGACGACGTGAAACGATGAGAAACATTCGCGACACCCGCCTGGCCACTCTCCTCCTCATAGGTTCGCTCTTCGGAGCCACGCCCATTCTCGCGCAGGATGGGTCGGCCGGCCCGCGGATCGGCGCGCGGCTGCAGGTCCGCGCCCTCCACGCGGATGACGAGGACACGGAGACCATGGTCCACATCCGGCGCGCCCGGCTCTCGGCGAACGGCACCGTTCACGACCGGTTCAACTATGCGCTGCAGCTCGAACTCGCCGGTGCGCAGGCGCGCCTCCTCGACGCCAACGTGCGCACGCAGGTGATTCCCGGCGCCACCCTCTGGTTCGGCCAGGGGAAGGCGTGGTTCGGTCGACAGCAGCTCACCTCCTCCGGGAGCCTGCAGTTCGTCGACCGCACGATCACGGACGCGCGGTTCTCCGCGGGCCGGCGGCAGGGAGTCGGGGTGCTCGGAACGATCGCCGGCGGGAAGCTCGAGCTGAACACCGGTGTCTTCACTGGCGCGGAGACGAATGTGTCCTCCAACCCCGATGACCGCTACCTGGCGGTAGTGCGGCTGGTCTGGACGCCCCTCGGTGGATACTCGCCGGTCGAGAGCGCGCACGACTGGCCGGAATCGCCGCGTCTTGCGCTCGGCGCCTCCGGGATGGGGAGCATGGCCCGCCCGGGCGGCGCGGAGACCGACCTCCGCCGCCTGAACGGCGAGCTCGCCTTCAAGCTCCGCGGCTTCAGCGCCACCGCCGAGCTCTACCGTGAGACCCTCTCACCCGCCGCGCAGCCAGACGTCTCGACCGGCGGCTGGTACCTGCAGGGCGGCTACCTCTTCCCCGGCCGACGCCACGAGCTGGCCGCGCGCCGGGCGGCGATCGACGACGAGCCCGGTGCCGGCGAGCGCTCTGAGACCGGCCTCGCCTACAGCTACTACTTCGCCGGCCACCGGGCCAAGGTGCAGGCGGACGTACGGCGGCTCACCGAGCGCGGCGAACCCGCCCGGAACGAGGTCCGCGTGCAGTTCCAGGTCTCGCACTGACCGCGCGGATTCCACGACGGGAACATGAGATCACACTCGACCGGGAAATCTCTCATGAGCAATCGAAATCTCCTTGGTGTGGCGCTCGCGGGACTGGCCACGGCCCTCACCGCTTGCGCTGCCGCGGATGACGCGCCCTCGCGGGAGCCGGTCACCCTGACCGGCGCCGGCGCGACCTTCGCCATGCCCCTGATCACCCTCTGGAGCGCCGAGTACCAGCAGGTCGAGGGCGACCGGGTCAACTACAACTCGATCGGCTCCGGCGGCGGGATCCGTGCGCACATCGATCGGACGGTCGACTTCGCGGCGTCCGAGGCGCCGCTCAACGCGGAGCAGGCGACGGCCGCACCGGGCACGCTGACCCTGCCGTTCACGATTGGCACCGTCGCGATCGTCTACAACCTCCCCGAGGTGGGGACGCTGCGCCTGACCGGAGAGGTCCTGGCGGACATCTACCTGGGCGCGATCCGCCGCTGGGACGACGCGCGACTCCGGTCGCTCAACCCTGAGATCGACCTCCCGGCACGCGACATCGTGGTCGTGCATCGGTCGGACGGCTCGGGGACGACCTACGTCCTGGCCGACTACCTCTCGAAGGTCAGCGAGCGGTGGCGCAACGAGGTCGGTGCGGCGACCTCCCTGGCCTGGCC
>DATMSC010000109.1:0-2985 GCA_035565595.1 Longimicrobiales bacterium
CCGGGAATAGGCGCCCCGGAGCTGCAGCACCGCGACCGCCAGCGCAATGGCGACCTGGCCGGCGACCAGTGGCGCGAGAACCACCCTGAGCGTTCCGCCGATCGGGTCCGAACGGTCGAGCAGCCCCCAGCACGCCAGCCCGGCCATGGCCGCGAGCGTCGCCGCCATCACGACCCGCCCTGACACGCGCACCCAGCGATATGCCCGGGCGCCCTCCCGCCCGAAGCGCTGGAGCCAGAACTCGCCGGTCCCCACCAGAGCGAGCGGCACGACGAGCGTCGTCAGCGACACGGTGGCCATGAACCGACCGAAGTCGGCTTGCGCCAACCCCCGGGCGAGAATCACCTGGGTGGCGAACGCCGTGACGGTCACTCCCGCCTGGCTCGCGCCGAGCAGCCCAATGTGCACGAGCCCGCGCACCGCCCCGGCACCCAGGCGCCGCGCCGGCGCGCCTTCCGCCGTCGCAGACCGAACGCTCAATACGCTCCGCTCCGCTTCAGCACGGCCGGCACCGTGAGCAGCAGGATCTTCAGGTCCATGAGCATGGACCAGCGCTCGATGTACTCCCGGTCCATCCGCACCACCGTCTCGAAGTCGGTGACCTCGCTCCGCCCCTGGATTTGCCAGATCCCGGTCATCCCCGGCTTCGCACCCAGACGGCGGAAGTGGTGCTCTTCGTATGCACCGAGGTCTTCCGCGAAGAACGGGCGAGGCCCGACCAGCGACATCTCGCCGCGGAAGACGTTCCAGAGCTGCGGCAGCTCGTCGAGACTCCAGCGCCGCAGGACTCGACCGAGCCGGGTGATGCGGGGGTCGTCGGGAATCTTGAAGAGCCGGACGTCACCCGTCCGGTTGAGATGCGCTACCCTCGACTTCTCCGCGTCCGCGCCGTTCCGCATCGTCCGGAACTTGTACATCCTGAACGGCCGGCCACCCAGCCCGACCCGCTCCTGACCGAAGAAGACGGGCCCCGGCGAGTCCAGCTTGATCAACACCGCAATGAGCGCGAAAACGGGCGCCAGGAGGATGAGCCCGACCCCGGCCGCCACCAGGTCGAGCGCGCGCTTCATGAAGTGCTGCCGCCACTTGAGCGCCGGCGCGGTGAAGCGGATCAGGGGGTGGCCGTCGTGCCAGATCACCTGGGGCGTGATGCCGGCCACCGTCATGGATCGCGAAAACGCGATCAGCTCGCACCCCGCCGCCACACTGGCGTCGGCGAGCTTCAGGAATTGCTCGTGCGTCAGGGGCCCGCAGACCAGTACCGTGTCCGCTTCGCTGCGGTGGATCACCTCCGCGATCCCGTCGAGCGGGCAGCGGCCCGGCCCCTCCGCGGCCAGCGTCAGCACCTCGCCGCGCACCGCCGGCGCCGCCATGCCGAATCTCGCCGGTCGGTTCAGCACCTGCTCGATCTCCTCTGCCCGACCGACCAGGAGGATGCGCCGATCCGCGGAGTTCCGCTTCAGCCAGAGCGGCTCGATATGGTGGTACAGCAGCCAGCGCTGTGCGTAGAACGCCGCCCAGATCGCCGGAACGGTGATCACGAACTGGAACGCGACGACACCGGGATTCTGCGTCCAGAAGGGTGTCCACAGGACGAGCGCCGTCGCCAGCATGCTGGCGGCCAGGATCTTGCCCGCGCTCGGGCGGTTGTCCTCCAGTGCGTAGCTTCCGGTCGCGGCCAGCGCGATGAGCAGCGCGCCCGCGAAGTTCCAGCCGCTGAGGAAGCCCTGCGGCAGCTCCGCCGAGAGCATGGCCTGCAGCGCACTTCCCGGCTCGGCCATCCGCCGCACGACCCGGCTGAGAGTACGAAGTGTGAGGTATGTGCCCAGGTCCGCGCCCAGGAGTATTCCGACGCGGCCGAGACTCCGGAGACCATGCCGGCGAATGACAACAGGGGCCTGCCGCTGCAGCTCCGTCCATATCGAGCCACGCCCTGCCGTGTCTCTCGCCGCCTCGGCCGTCGGCGTACTGCTCGCGGTCGCATCGGCCGACGCGACCCGCGCGGGCGCCGCCGATCTCACGACTCCACCCGCCCCGGACTCCGGACCCGCCGGACCCGGGAAGGCAAGGGTGATCCCTGCATGCTACCGGCGATGTCCGGCACGGCTCGCTCGTGTTCCCCGGGTCGGCCGGCCGTTGCCTCACGTTCGTCCGTCATCGAAACCCTCGCGATTTCCCGACGCTACGTCGCGCCGTTTCACTCCATCGTGGCGTAGTTGCCGGGACGACCCGGACACGCACCGGGCCGCGGAACCGCTCCGAGCCCGCCCGCGAATGCAACATCCCAACGCGAGACTCGCGCGCTCGACTCGACGCTGACGGTTCCCTACATTTGCGTGAACGCGGGGGCATGCTGCCCCGATGAGACCGTCACATTCAGGTAACGCCCATGTGGCACGGAATGTGACAGGGATGGTGCATTTCGATGCAGTACGCATGCCCTGTGCCACGTCTCGTGCTGGCGCTCGCGGTTGCCTCCGTGGCAATCTCGAGTTCGACGCTGTACGCCCAGAGCGCGGGCGCCCCCGTGCCGCCCGGCCACTGGTCCTACGAGCTGCTGGAGATCCTGGATGCCGCTGGCGCGTCGGCGGGATGGATGGCGCGGATCCAGGCCGTTCCGGCGTCGACGGTGCGCCAGGAGCTCGAGCGCGTCTGGCGGCATGGTTTTGCGGACGCGCCGGTTTCCTACTGGCTCGATCGATTCGACAGAGAGTTCCCGGGGGCTGACCGCTCGCGCGCGTCGCGTCTGCCGGCGGCGGAAATCGAAGCCGGTGTCGGCTCCGTCTCCGCATTTCCCGACCCGGGCGGAAGCGCGTATCTCGGTCTCCGGGCAGCCGCCGACGCACACCCTCTGCTCGCCGTCTGGGGCTCGTATCGGGCCGGGGGGCCGAGGCGTCTGGACGGGGTGCATGGTCTGGGTCTCGGTACTGTCCTGGGCCCGTTCGCGGTGCAACTGGGACGGCAGCGCCTGCGGGCCGCCGGACC
>DATMSC010000110.1:0-7697 GCA_035565595.1 Longimicrobiales bacterium
AGAAGGTCCAGCCGGTGTCCGCGCCACCTGCGATGGCGCCCCCCAGCACCACCACGGCACCTGCCACGTAGAAGTAGAAGCTGGCCAGGTTCAGGCGCGGGAACGCGACGTCGCGGGCGCCGAGCATGAGCGGCAGCAGGAAGTTCCCGAACGCGGCCGGTATCGCCGGAATCATGAAGAGCCAGACCATGATCACCCCGTGGAGGGTGAAGAAGCGGTTGTAGGTCATGGCATCCATGAAGGTGCGGTCCGGTGTCAGGAGCTCGAGCCGCACCAGGAGCGCGAAGACGCCGCCGAGCGCCAGTGCGGCGCTGGTCGCGGCCAGGAAGAGGACGCCGATCCGCTTGTGATCCGTGGTCAGCAGCCAGCTACGGATCGTGGTTTCGGCGTTGAGGTAGCTCGTTGCGATCGCCGCGGCGGGAGGCGGCTGCGACTTTGTCGCGGGCATCGGCTCGTCCCCTACCGCATCGGTGCCGCCGGTAACGGCTGCCTGCGCGAATACGCCCGTTCCTGGCTTTCCACGCGGGCCGACGGCGAGGCCGCCGCAACGCTCACGGTGGCACCCCTGGAGCGGCTGCGAGCGATTTCATGAGCTCGATGACCGACGCGAACTCGGCCGGCGTGATAAGGCCCCGGAAGGACGGCATCAACGGAGGGTAGCCAGCCACGATGCGGGCCGTCGGGTCCATCATCGACTCGGTGATGTACGCCTCGTTGACGAAGATCCGCGTTCCGTCCGACATGGTTTGCCATGAGCCGTAGAGCCCGAGCCAGGTGGGACCGATGTGCGGCGTGCCGTCCAGGGTGTGGCACATGAGGCAACCGTGCCTGACCGCCACGTCCTGGCCGAGCTCGGCGAGCCGGGTGGACGGGGCGGGCTCGCCGGAGGACGGACCCCCCGCCGTGGATGCCGCCGGGAGCCGCTGCCCACCGAGCCAGGTCTCGTATTCGTCAGCGCGCAGCACGACGACCTCCGCGCGCATCATGGAATGTCCCGCGCCGCACAGCTCCGTGCAGTAGATCGGGAAACGCCCCGGTTCGACCGCTTCGAACCACGCGGTGGTGTAGGTCCCGGGCACGGCATCGCGTTTCATGCGGAATGCCGGCACGAAGAGGCTGTGAATCACGTCGCGGGAGGTGAGGTGCAGGCGAACCGGTTGACCGGCCGGTACGTAGAGCACGCCGACCGTCGCCGGCCCGCCCGGATACGAGAACTGCCACATCCACTGCTTCGCAGTCACGTAGACGTCGAGCGCGTCCTCCGGTGGCGAACCGAGCGCCACGTACTGCCGGAACCCGATGATCCAGAAGAGGACGAAAAGCCCGAACAGGCCGAAGTACAGCGGGAACTCGAAGAGCACCGGCGCGTTGACCTGCGGGGTTTGCGTGGCATCCGGGCGGCGTCGGTAGTGCACGACGAACACCACGGTGACGAGTGCGATCCCCGTCGCCACGGCGAACATCACGGTGATCTCGAAGTAGTGGAGCGCGTCGATCCTGGCCGCGAGGGTGGATGCCTGCTCCGGCAGGAGGAGAACCTTCCGATAGAAGGCGTTCATCGCCCCCAGGAAGTCTTCCAGGTGCCCGTGACCGGGCGCGTCCTGAACGGCGCGCACCACGCCGATCATGACGGCTTCCGCTGGAGGTCCCGCCACCAGAAGCGCCCGAGCCATCCGCCGAGCAGGAGCACGGTGAGAAGACCGCTCGTCCTCAACGCGGTCGTGACCGCTCCGCCATATCGCCGGAGCGCCGGGATGTACCGGAAACAGCGCAGGAGCACCTGGTGCAGGCTCGCCCGCACCGTTCCCTCGCCGGCGTCCCGCAAGGCCGCTCCAATCTCGCCGGCGTCGAAGGTGGTGCCGTAGAGATAGCTCGAGATCCGGCCGTCCGGCGTGAGGATGAATACGACAGCGGGGTGGGCGAACTGATCACTGACCGGGTCGTAGGCGTAGCCGAAGCCGAGCGTCGCTGCCAGCGTCCGGATCTCCGGTTCCGCACCCACGAGGAACGGCCAGCCGATGTCGGCACGGGCCGACCCCATGACCTCCAGGGCGTGGGACCTGGCGACAAGGGCGTCCTCGGGCCGGTTTCGGGAGTCGATGCTGACGGTGATGGCATCGAAGTCGATGCCGGGCTCCAGCGCCGCAGCGCCCATCGCGCGCGCCACCCCGTCCAGCACCAGACTGCACAGGTTGCGACAATCGTAATACGCCAGCACGAGGACGGCTGGCCGTTCGCCGGAGATGATACTGCCGAGGCGAACCGTGGCACCGAGGTGATCGACGAAGGTGAGGTCCAGAGGCAGGACCTCGCCCGGCCGTTCGTCGACAGTCGCCTGCTGGAGCGGCGGCACATCTCCTTCCTGCGGCGCGGACGCCCACAACGCGCCGGAGTGCGCGAGCGCGGCGAGAACGAGGACGACGCGAAGCTTCATGGCTGTGAACCCTCCGCCACCGCGCGCATGGCCTGTTCGATCGGGATGCGAACGATCCCCTGCGCCGAGTCGACCCAGCCATGGCTCCGGAGGATCGACGCAGCTGCCTCTCTGTCCGCCGCCGCGGACGTGTCCACGTTGATCAGCGTTTGCACGATGCCGACCGCCGGTCCGGGTGCGCCGCGTTCCCGCGTCGCAGGCACGATGCCGTCGGGATACGCGGCACGCTCTCCCGCGCGCAGATCGAGCCAACCCCATGTCACGAGACCCCCGGCCAGCACGACGGCCGCAATGAGGATCAACACCACCGGTCGGGTATGAATGCGGTCCGCTTCCTGGAGGACCGCCGGGCGCGGCTCACCGTGCATCAGCTGGTGACGAAGTCGAGTGAACGCTGGAGGCGCGGGTCTCCGGTCGGGAGCAGAGGCGCCGCCACGAGCAACCTCGCCGCCCACGCCACGACAGTGCCGCCGATGCCCGTCAACGCCGCGAAATCGAGCCAGTGTGGACGAAACCCGGCGGGGTGGAGTGCCGGGAGGACCAGCCAGTACACGTCCACGTAGTGCATGAGGAGGAGCCACGCTCCAACTACGGCGAGTGTGGACGATCGTCGCTTGAGCCCCCGGGAAAGGAGCGCGCACAGGGGAACGAAGAAATGGCCGACGACGAGCACACCGCCCACCGCACCCCATCCGCCCCGTGCGCGGGCAAGGTACCACCCCACCTCACGGGGCAGGTCCGCGATCCAGATCAGGAGGAACTGGGCGAAGCCGACATACGCCCAGAAAATCAGGAAGGCGAGCATGAGCTTCCCGAGGGCGTGGAGGTGGGATGCGGTGATCATCCCTTCGAGCGCTCCCGTGCGAAGGAGTGCGTGTGCGGCTATGGCGAGGAGTGAGAGCGATGCGATGGCCGCCCCGGCGAAGAAGTAGACTCCGTAGATCGTCGAGGACCACTCCGGCGTGAGCGACATCATCCAGTCGAACGCGGCGAAGGTCAGGGCAAAGGCGACCGGCGGGAGCATCACCGCGCTGAAGGTCCGCTGCCGTAATGCTATCGCCTCACCGTCGCCCGCGTCCTGCCGGATCGACCAGCGTCGCAGGAGCCAGCTCGCAGAAATCCAGATCACGAAATACGCAGCGCTCCGAACCAGGAAGAAGGGTACGTTCAGATACTCGCGTTTCCGTCCGATCTCGTCGGCGAGCAGGGTGGGCAGCTCGGCGCCCGGCAGTGACCACGGATACAGTTCGGGCAGGCTGGTCACGACGGGCAGGAACAGGAGCGCAAGTATCGGGAGCGTGCCTGCCACCGCCTCGGCCGGTCGTCTAAGCACCACGAACCACGAAGAGTTGATGGTGTGATGGATCTGGATGAAGACCAGTGATCCCAGTGCGAGGCTGAGCCAGAACGCGTACGCGGCGAGGTACGAAAACGCCGCCTGGCGGTGGTTCGTGATGAATCCGCCTGTGAGGGGCAGCGCACCGGCGGCTGCCACGGCCGCGGCGCCGCGGATCAGGACGCGCGATCGTGTCACCAGCGCCGCGTTTCCGTGCATCGCCGAACCTCTCTATCGTGTCGGTTGCCGGGCCGCGCCCAGCTCGCGTTCCGCGTCCGTTCGAACGCCGTCCGGCAATTCGTCGAGTCTTGCGTACTGGCTGAGCTGGAGCGCCTGAACGTAAGCGGCCACGGCCCAGCGCTCTTCCAGCGTCAGCACCGTCGCATATCCTGGCATGAGCCCGTATCCGAACCGGATCACCTGGTAGATCCGGCCGACCGGGTACGCGCGAATCCGGGGGAGATGGAGCGACGGCGGGGCCCGAAGCTGCATGCGCGCGGCGACGGGACTCTGACCGTCGCCCAGCACGCCGTGACACGCGGCGCAGAAGATGTCGAAACGTTCGCGGCCAAAGCGCAGCAGCTCCAGGTTCACCGGTATCGGAACCCGGTCAGCGTACCGGCCGTCCACTTCCCCGCGCTCGATCAGCGGGTCGTATCCCTTTTCGCCGCGCGCGACAGTGCCCTCCGGCGGTACGCGCATGGCGCGTCCATCGGCGAAGAGGTCGCTCGCGCCGTACGGCGAATAGCGTGGCTGCACGACCATCCGCTCGAAATCCCAATAGACGCCGAAATCCGACCCGCCACACGCCGCCAGGAGCACCAGGACAACCGGGGCGGCCCGCGCCGGGCTCATTGCGGCGCACCCGTCGCCACGATCCTCAGGGGATTCAGGCGCTCGAGCTCGGTGCGGCTCCGTGCGGCATCGAAAGCGGGATCACTGGACCCGATCCCGATCCAGAACCGGTCGGACGAGCCGCGTTCGAAGCCGTCGATTTCGAAAACAGGGTGCCAGTAGCGCGGCAGCGCCATCGCGATCAGCACGCCGAAGAACGTGGCCAGCGCGGCCACGAGCACGCCGATCTCGAAGGTGATGGGGATCCACGCGGGCACCGCCAGGCGGGGCCGCCCTCCCACGTCGAGCGGATAGCTCCTGGCGTTGGTGAACCATTGCACGCCGAACCCCAGCGCGACCCCGGCTATGCCTGCGGCGAGTACGACCCGGGGGAGGCGGGGGCGGCGCAGCCGGAGCACCTCTTCGGCGCCGGGCAGCGGATAAGGTGAGAACATCTCCAGCTCGACGTAACCCAGGTCGCGAAGACTCCGCGCGGCTGTCAGCAACTCTCCTGCCGAACCGAACTCGGCCATGAGCGCGGATGCCCCCGGGGCCGGCCGCATGTCAGGCCACCCCGGATCGGTCGTGGGCCAGTCGCTTCAGCTCGGCGATCGGGATGAACGGCAGATAGCGGAGGAACAGGAAGAAGAGGAAGAGGAAGAATCCGATGCTTCCGAGCAGGAGTGACCAGTCTACCCAGGTGGGCGCATAGAGGTGCCAGCTCGAGGGGAGGAAATCGCGGCTCAGCGATGTGACGATGATGATGAACCGCTCGGTCCACATCCCCACCTGGATCAGCGCGGCGAGACCGAAGAGCGCTAGCGCGCTCGTTCGCGCGCGGCGCCACCAGAGGAGCTGCGGCGTGAGCACGTTGCAGCCGAGCATGAGCCAGAACACCCATGCGTACGGCCCCAGTGGCCGCTGGTACAGATAGGTGTAGCGCTCGAACGGGTCACCGCTGTACCAGGCGATGAAGATCTCGACGACGTAGCTGTAGGTCACCATCCAGCCCATGGCCAGCATCATTTTCCCGATGCTGTCGAGGTGCTTCGTCGTGATCACGTTGTGCAGCCCGAACGCCCGGCGGAGGGGAAGGAGCAGCGTCAACACCATGGCAAAGCCGGAATAGAGCGCGCCGGCCACGAAGTAGGGCGGGAAGATGGTGGAGTGCCACCCCGGGAGCTGGGTGATGGCGAAGTCCATGCTCACGATGCTGTGGACCGAGATGACGAGCGGAGTGGCGATCCCGGCGAGCAGACCGTACGCGATCCGGTAGCTCTGCCAGTGCCGGGCGCTCCCCCGCCAGCCGAGGGCGAGGGTGCCGTAGATCAGGCGTCGCGCGCGATCCGGCGAGTGATCGCGCGCCGTCGCGAGGTCGGGGACGAGCCCGAGGTACCAGAAGAGGAGCGAAACCGTGCCGTAGGTGAGGATCGCCGCAAAGTCCCAGGGTAGCGCGCTCATGAACTGCGGCCACACCCCGGTGGTGGCAGGGTACGGTATCAGCCAGTACGCGAACCAGGGCCGGCCCAGGTGGAGCACCGGGAAGAGCGCGGCCATGGCCACGGCGATGAGCGTCATAGCCTCCGCGATGCGGTTCACCGACGCGCGCCATTCCTGCTCGAGGAGCAGCAGGAACGCGGAGATGAAGGTGCCGGCGTGACCGATCCCGATCCACCAGACGAAGTTGGTGATGGCGTACGCCCAGGCGACCGGGATGTTGTTGCCCCACAGGCCGATACCGCCCCCGACCGTGTACGCGATGGAAAAGGCGAAGAGGAGCGCCCCGGCACCGGAAAGGGCGAAACAGACGTACCAGAGGCGGGACTTCGACCAGAGCGGCGTGAGGAGCTGTTGGGTGAGGCCCTCGTCACCAGGCCGTCCGGCGAGCACGGCGGCGCCGTCCAGTTCCCGGTGCCACGACGCCACCGCGCTCACTCCCGCCGGGCGGTCGATGCGTTATGCGGCGGCGATCCCGGCCCGCCGCCGGCCGCGCCGGACAGCTCCGGATTGGGGTTGGCGATGCGTGCCAGATAGCGGGTGCGCGGTTCCGTGCCCAGCTCGTGGAGTACCGAATAGAGCCGCGGGTCAGCGCGTGATCTCGAGACATCCGAATCCGGGGCGCTCAGTGACCCGAAGACGATGGCACGCGTCGGGCACGCCTGCTGGCACGCCGTCCGGATTTCTCCATCGCGGATGCGTCGACCCTCCAACCGGGCGCGGATCTCACCCCGCCGGATCCGCTGGACGCAGTACGTGCACTTCTCCATCACGCCCCGCGCGCGCACCGTCACATCCGGATTGAGCTGCGGCCGCTCGCTCTCGGGACGCATCGCGCTGTAGTCGAACCAGTTGAATCTCCGGACCTTGTACGGACAGTTGTTGGAGCAGAACCGTGTCCCGATGCACCGGTTGTAGACCATCTCGTTCAGCCCGTCCGGGGAGTGGACCGTGGCGTTCACCGGGCAGACGTATTCGCACGGCGCCTTCTCGCAATGCTGGCAGAGCATCGGCTGGGAGATGGTCTCAGGGTTGGCCGGATCGCCCGAGAAGTAGCGGTCGATTCGGAGCCAGTGCATCTCACGGCTCAGCAGGACGCCGTCCCTCCCCACGACCGGGATGTTGTTCTCCGCCTGGCAGGCGACCACACACGCGCTGCACCCCGTGCATACGCCGAGGTCGATGGTCATCGCCCACTGCTCGCCGTCGCCAGCCACGGGTGTGTACAGCGAAAGCGCCCGCTCTCGCCCGTGGCGGGTGAAGTCCGGATGGGCGAGGTACTCCGCCAGCGTCGCCTGGAGCGCGATGGGCCGACCTTGCACGGACCAGTGGGCCTGGGTCCTGGCAAGGCGGTGCACGACCGGTTGCCCATTCGCCGTCACCGCGCGGACGCTCGCACCGCCTCCGAACCAGGGGGCGTCGGAGGTCCGGATCGCGTACGCGTTCACCCCGACGCCCCGCGCCACCGTCTCGCCTCCGGTCCGGCCGTATCCGAGCAGGAGCGAGACGGCGTCGTCGGCGTGACCGGGAACGACCAGCGCCGGCGTGCGCAGCGTCCGCCCCCGGTACTCGATCTCGATCACTTCCTCGGAGCGA
>DATMSC010000111.1:0-3813 GCA_035565595.1 Longimicrobiales bacterium
GGGAATAATTCCGCGCGATGGCCAGGTCGGCGACCAGTCATGGAGTGCCGGGAAGGCGGTGGCGGCTGATTCTCTCGGTGCTCGGCCGGCTGCCCAACGTGAGCATGAGCCGCGCGTTCGGGCGCCTGGCTGATGTCCGCATTCCCAGGTACGCGCGGCCACTCGTCCTCGGCACCTTCTCCCGACTGGTCGGCGCGAGGCCGGAGGAAGCGGAAAAGCCGTTCGATGCGTACGAGACGCTCAACGCCTTTTTCGTGCGCCGCCTCCGCCATGGCCTGCGCACCTGGCCCGAGGACGCAGCGGCGCTCTCATCGCCGGTGGACGGCATCATTGGGCAGCTCGGCCGGATTTCAGAGGGGCGGCTGCTCCAGGCGAAGGGGCACGACTACAGCGTGGCGGAGCTGCTGGCCGGCGCCGGGGATGCGGCCAGCTTCGTCGATGGCGGTTACATCACGATCTATCTGAGTCCCCGACACTATCACCGCATCCATACGCCGGCGGTCGGGCGAATCCGGCGTGCGGTGCACGTGCCGGGTACGCTGTTGCCCGTGAATGCGGCGGCAGTGGCGCACGTACCGAAACTGTTCGTGCGCAACGAGAGGGTCGTCTGCATGATCGACACGGATCGCGGGAGCCTCGCCCTCGTGGCCGTGGGGGCTTACAATGTCGGTCGAATTTCGACCGCGTTCGATCCGGAATGGCGCCCCCCGCCCGGCGTGGCTTCCGGGCACGTATCGCGAAGTCGGGTGCCGGAGGCACGGTCGTATGATCCGCCACTGCCGGTCACTGTGGGCGAAGAGGTGATGGCCTTTCATCTCGGATCCACCGTGATCGTGCTTTTCGAGCCGCACGGCTGGACGTTGCGGAAGGATCTCGTGCCCGGCGTGGAAGTCAGGGTCGGCGAGAGGCTCGACTCGCCGGCCTAGCCGGCGGCCGGGTGTGGGGCGGGTGCAGGATGTCCGGAGAACATCATTCTCCAAAGCCGAGGTCAAAGGTTCCCACCGGTGTCGTCATTGGCCGGTGGCGAGCGAAACAGGAGCGGAACCGGATCATGGAGATCATCGCGAATACGCTGGCGACGGGCTACGGTGCGCTGACCCTGGCCGCGCGACGTGCATGGATGGCTGGGGCGCTGGCGCTCGGCATGCTCGTTGTCGTCAGCGCGTGGACAGACGCCGCTGGCCAGACCACGCAGCCACTCCGCGTCACGCTGGACCAGCAGGATCGTATCCTGACGCTGGAGATGGGGCCGTTCGACCTGCCGGCCAATGCGGACCACCACGGGGTCCCGCAGCCACTGCCACACGTCGGGCCGGTGCCGGCCGCCGGGTACGTACACGGCTACTGGCTGGAGGTCGTCGACGCGCAGGGGCGCCAGGTCCCGAGGGACGTGATTCACCACATCAACATCATCACGCCGGACCGTCGCGAGCTCTTCAGCAACATCATGCTGCGGTTGGGCGCGGCGGGGCGCGAGACGGGCGAGATCCGGCTCCCGAGATTGCTCGGTCACCCGGTCGAGGAAGGGCAGCAGGTCATGCTCGCCGGGATGCTCCACAACCCGACCAACACGTCCTATGAGGGAGTCCGGATCCGCGTGCACATGCCGTTCACCCCGGCCGACGCCTTCATCAAGCCGATCACCGTGTACCCGATCTACATGGACGTGATGCCCCCCGCGAGCATCCACGAGTACGATCTTCCCCCCGGGCGGTCGGAGCAGAGCTGGGAAGGGAGCCCGGAGGTACCGGGGCGACTCCTCGGCGTCGGCGGCCACCTCCACAAGTACGGCGTGGCACTACGGCTGGAGGACGTGACCGCCGGCCGTGTCATCTGGGAGGTGGCGCCGGAGGTGGACGCCGAAGGCAACGTGCTGTCGATGCCGACCAAGCGCTTCTTCTGGACGCTTGGGGTACCGCTGCGGCCGGATCATACCTACCGGCTGACTGCGGTCTACGAGAATCCCACCGGTGAGACGATCCCGGGCGGCGCCATGGGGACTCTGGGCGGCATTTTCAGGCCGTCGAGCGGCTACGCCTGGCCGGCGCTCGATCGGCAGCACCCGGATTACCTCCTCGATGTTCAGATCACGGAGCGGACGCTGCCGGGGCACCCACACGCGCACGGCGCCGAGCACGAACACGCGGAGATGGCTGACCCGGCCGCAGAGCACGACCACGGCGCGATGACGGACGCGGCGGCGGACCACGACCATTCGGCACCGGCGACGCCGGCCGACGCCCACCAGCACTGAACAGGCCGGTCGGGGCGGAGCGGTCACATGCGACGATAGCGTGGACCGCTCCCGCCCTCGCGTGGCGTCCACCGCGGACCCAGAACGTCCGTCGCCTTGCAGTCGATGCAATTCGCGGGATTGGTGACCAGGCCGCCCTCCCGACTCTCGTAGACCGCTGCCGGACACATGTGCTGATAGAGCCGCGCGAGTGGTTCGGGCACCCGGTCGGGAAGGATCAGATGCCGCGGGACGTCGTCACGGGTCGCGTTCCCCGAACGGAACACCGCGTCGGCTTTGGTGATCGAGAGTCTGCCGCCCGCCACACCCGGCACATGACCCGAGATTCGTTTCGGTACCGCGGCGTCCTCGGGCATCCGGATCGGTTTGCCGGGTAGTCGCCCACCCGTCCACGTCATCAGCATGGCCTTGAGTGCACCCGTCCAGAACCCGCCCGAAAACGCGGCCCGCATGTTCCGCCGTCGATACAGGTCGTCGATGACGTAACTCCCGTTCACGGCGGCGTCGTACGCGCGCAGGCGTTCGTAGCCGACGTCATCTGCCGCCAGTCCATCGAATACCGCGCGGGCGGCGAAGATCCCGGTCTGGATGGCGTAATGGATGCCCTTCAGCGACGGCACGTCGACGAAGCCGGCGCAGTCTCCCACCAGCACGATGCCGTCACCAGAGCGGCGTTCTGGGAGGGCGAGGTAGCCGCCCTCGGGTATTGTCTTCGCGCCCCACTCCAGCAGCTCACCGCCGTCGAGATATCCACGGAACAGCGGGTGCTGCTTCATTGCCTGGAGCAGCTCGTGGACGTCGAGTGTCTGATCGTGGTGGTCGAGCCCTACTACGAGCCCGAGCGCCAGGACGTTGGGTTCGATCGGGTATAGGAAGGAGCCGCCAAAAGCGTCCCGGGGGAGCGGCCACCCGAGCGTGTGCACCACCCGATCGAGAGCTTTGGGCGTCTCCCACAGCTCCTTGACCCCGAGGGCGTAGATCTGGGGATTGTACGACCGGATCCCCTGCCATTCCACGTACTTCTGCGCGAGGGCGCCGCGAGTGCCCTCGGCCAGCACGACCACCCGGGCGGTCACGTCGACAGGCGGTGTATAGCCCGGGCCGGGCGTGCCATCCCGTTCGAGGCCTGACGGTGTCGTGCGCACGCCAACGACCCGGTCGCCGGAAACGAGGAGCGACGCCGCCGGGAACCCGGTCAGGATGTCCACGCCGATCTCCGCGGCGCGATCGCCCATCCAGCGCACCAACTCGCAAAGCGATGCGACATGGTTCCCGTGGTTGCGCATGGTGGGCGGCGTGGGGACGCGGATCGCCCGGGACCGGGTGAGATAGTAGACGGCTTCTCTCTGGACGGGTGCGCCGAGCGGGAGCTCCGCTTCGGGCACGTCGGGGAACAGCTCGCGAAGCGCGCGGGGGTTCACCACCGCGCCGGAGAGACAGTGTTCACCGAGCGCGCCGGCCTTCTCCAGGACGGCGATGCGAACATCGTGCGGGGCGTCGCGTTGCTCCCCGCCCGCCGCTCTCGCCAGATGCGCCAGCTCGATCGCGGCGGCCAACCC
>DATMSC010000112.1:0-4400 GCA_035565595.1 Longimicrobiales bacterium
GCTGCACGAGGCGCTGTCCGAGCGTTTCGCGCTCAGGTACTTCCGCTTCGATGCGGGCGCTGAACGGATCGAGGAGGTCACGCCCCTCACGTTCGGCGGGACGCGCACGTACCTGGGTGGCGCGCTCCGGCGGGTGCACGACGAGCTGTCATCTGTACCCCTGGCCGGTCTCGTGGTCGTGAGCGACGGCGCGGACAACGAGGGCGTCGCGCTCTCCGAGTCGCTGCTGGCGCTGCAGGCCTCCGGCGTCCCGGTCTTCACGATCGGCGTTGGGCGGGAGAGGTTCGAACGAGACGTCGAGCTGGTGAGGATCGAGACGCCGCGAACGGTTTTGCGGGGCTCGTCCGTCGTCGTGGATCTCCTCGTTTCGCACCAGGGGTATGCCGGCCGGACGATCCCGATCTACGTGGAGGACGAAGCCCGCATCGTCACCATGCAGGAGGTGACGCTCCCCAACACGACGGAGCCCGTTCCCGTTCGCGTCACCTTCACGGCCGAGACGCCTGGCGTGCGCCGCTTCCGGTTCCGCATCCCGACGCAGGACGGCGAGCAGGTCCTCGAGAACAACCAGCGGGAGGCGCTGATCTCCGTCGAGAACCGGCGGGAGAAGATCCTCTATTTCGAGGGCGAGCCTCGCTGGGAGGTGAAGTTCATTCGACGCGCCATCCACGATGACGAGAACCTGCAGGTCGTCGTGCTCCAGCGCACGGCTGACCGCAAGTTCATGCGGCTGGACGTGGATTCCGGCGACGAGCTGGCAGGCGGCTTCCCGGCGACGCGCGAGGAGCTGTTCCAGTACCGGGCGCTGATCCTGGGGAGCGTGGAGGCCAGCTTCTTCACGCAGGAGCAGCTCCGCATGATCGCCGATTTCGTGAGCGTGCGGGGCGGCGGGCTCCTCATGCTCGGCGGGCGGAACGCCTTCTCGGAAGGCGGCTTCTACGGCACGCCGCTGGAGGAGCTGGTTCCGTTCATGCTGAGGCCGGCGCCTCAGGAGGCGGGCGCTCAGTACTACCTCGCCGAGGTCGAGGTACGCCCGACCCGGGCGGGTCTGACGCACCCGATCACGCAGCTCGACACGACGGAGGCGGCGTCGCAGGAGCGGTGGAACTCGCTCCCGCCGCTCACCATGATCAACCGCGCCCAGCAACTCGCTCCGGGCGCCACCGAGCTGCTGAGCGGCGTGGGGCGCGACGGTGACCGGCACGTGGTCCTCGCGCACCAGCGCTACGGCCGGGGGAACGTGCTCGCCTTCCCCGTTCAGGATTCGTGGATCTGGCAGATGCACGCCGACATCCCCGTCGACGACATGACGCATGAGATCTTCTGGCGTCAGATGCTCCGGTGGCTCGTGCACAACGTGCCGGACCGGGTCACGATCACGCTCCCGCGGGAGCGGGTGGAAGCCGGCGACGCGGTGCTGATCATGGCGCAGGTCGAGGATGAGGCGTACCGCGGCGTGAACGACGCCAGCGTCATCGCCTACGTCACCTCTCCCATCGGCGAGGAGATCATGGTGCCGATGGAGTGGACGGTGGGGCGTGACGGCGAGTATCGCGGCAGCTTTACGCCGGAGATGGACGGGCCGTACACGGTCGAGGTCGAAGCGGTCGTGCCGCCGCGCCCGGGTTCGACGCAGGTGACAATGGCCGGGGCGGCGTCCGCCGACGAGGGTGTTGGCCGTACGCGCGTGACCTCGACCCGCTACCTCGACGTCGGGCCGAGCCCGGCGGAGTATTTCGGCGCATCCATGAACGCGGCGTTGCTCAGGCGCGTGGCGGAGGAAACCGGCGGTCGCTTCTACACGCCGGAAACCGCCGCCACGCTCCCGGAAGACATCACGTACACCGGCGCGGGTGTCACGCTCGTGGAGGAGAACGAGCTGTGGGACATGCCGATCCTCTTCCTGTTGCTGGTTGGACTCCTGGGTGGCGAATGGATCTATCGGCGGAGGCGTTCGCTCGCGTGACCGGCTCGGGACGAACGGGCTTCTTTGCCCGATGGGACTGGCGTGGGGCGATCCGCGCACTAATGGCTGCCGTGGCGATTGCGTTCGCCGCACCGGGCGCAGCGGCGGCACAGCAGACGTATCTGCTGGTCGTCGCCGGCCTGAGCGGGGAGCCGGCGTTTGCTACGCGGTTCCACGAATGGGGGAGCACGCTGGTACGCGCGGCCGAGGAGCGACACAGCGTGCCGGCGTCGAACATCTACTATTTCGCCGAGCGACCGGAGCGCGACCCGGAGCTGATCGACGGTCCGGCGCGCCGGGAGAACATCGAGGCCGCCATCAGGGAGATCGCGGAGCGCGCCGGTCCGGGCGACGCCGTCTTCATAGTCCTCATCGGCCACGGCAGCTATGACGGCCGCGAGTCCATGTTCAACCTGACCGGCGCCGACATGAGCGCCGAGGACTGGGCTGCGCAGCTCGATCTCCTGGCCGAACAGCGCGTCGCCTTCGTGAACGCTGCGAGCGCAAGCGGCGATTTCATCCGGGTGCTCTCGAAGCCGGGCCGTGCGATTGCCACCGCGACGCGGGACGGCCGGCAGAACAACGCGACGATCTTTCCGCAGTATTTCGTCACGGCCTTCTCCGAGGACGTCGCCGACTCGGACCGCGACGGCCGGATCTCACTCCTCGAGGCGTACGAATACGCGCGTCGCGAGGTTGCCCGCGATTTCCAGTCGACCGGCCGGCTCCAGACGGAACACGCGTCCCTGGACGACAATGGCGATGGCACGGGCACGCACGAGCCCGATCCGCAGAGCGGTGACGGCGCGTTCGCCCGCGGGATCTACCTGGGCGGCACGGGCTGGGTGGCGGCCGAGGATGCCAGCCCTGAGCTGCAGGCGCTCTTCGGTGAGCGGCAGCGGCTCGAGAACGAGCTGAACACGCTGCGCGCGTCCCGCGCGACGATGCAGCCCGACGCATACGACGCGGAGCTGGAGCGGCTCCTGATCGAGCTCGCTCGAGTGAGCCAGTCGATACGCGAATTGGAGGAGGCGGCACCATGAGGATCTGGCGCGCTCTTTCCGTGATGCTCGTCGCCGCGTGGCTGCCGGGCGCGGCTGTCGCGTGCGCGGCGCAGCCCGCCGGCGACCCCTCAGCCCTCCTCCGCGCGGGCCAATACGAGGATGCGATCGCGAGCCTCGAAGCCCGTGTATCCAACGGCGAGGCTACGCCGGCGGACTACAGGGGGCTGGTGACCGCGCTGTCTGAAGTGGGCAGATACCGCGACGCCATCGAGGCGGCCCGCTCGGCGTCCGAGCTCTCCGAAGATGTCGCAGTCGCGGTGGCGGTCCCGCTCGGCCGCGCGCTGCACACCACCGGCAGGTCGGCGGAAGCAGAGGCCGCATTCCGCCGCGCGGCGACGCCTGGATCCCCGCACCGTCTCATAGCCGAGCTGCACCTGGCCATCCTCCAGTACGAGCGTGGCCAGCGGGACTCGGCAATGGCGGCGTTCGACAGGTTCATCGACTACTACAACACTGCATCCCGCCTCACGGGTGAGGACCTCACCGCCGTGGCGACGGCGGTGCGATACCTCGGACAGGAGGATCCGCTCCTCTTCCAGGACGCCCTCCGCGCGTACGACGAAGCGATCGCGGAGGATCCGAACGACGTCGAACCACGGCTCCTCCTCGGGGAGATGTTCCTGCAGAAGTACAACTCCGCGGACGCGCAGCTGACCTTCCGCGAGATCCTCGACGTCAACCCGCGCCAGCCCCGGGCGCTCCTCGGCGTGGCGCGCGTCCTCGAGTTCGACGGCGACACCCGAGCCGTGGAGCTGGCCCGAGCCGCGCTCGACATCAATCCCAACCTGGTTCCGGCGCGCGTGTTCCTCGCCCGGTTACACATGGGGCTCGAGGCGTTCGACGACGCCATAGCGGAGATCGAGCGCGCGCTGGAAGTGAATCCGTCGTCGCTCGAGGCGCTCTCCGTCCTCGCCTCGATCCACTACGTCCGGGGCGAGGTCAGCGCGTTCGAGCGTGTCGCGGCGAGGATCCTGGAGCAGAATCCCCGCTACGGCGACCTGTACGCGACGATCGCCGAGCTGTGCGTGCAGCAGCGGCGCTACCGCGATGCCGTGGACCTCGCGCGGCGGGCGCTCGAGCTGGACCCGAAGTCGTGGCACGCCCACGGCGTCCTGGGGATCAACCTCCTCCGCGTCGGCGAAATCGACGAGGGGCGGGCGAGCCTCGAGACGGCGTTCGCGGGGGACCCATACGACGTCTGGATCAAGAACACGCTGGATCTGCTCGACACCTTCGACCGGTTCCAGGAGACGCGTACCGAGCGCTTCCACATCGTGATCCACGAGCGGGAGTCGGCGCTCCTCGCGCCGTACGTCGCGGCGCTGGCTGAAGAGGCGTTCGACCGCCTGTCCGAGCGCTACGGCGCTTCA
>DATMSC010000113.1:0-2814 GCA_035565595.1 Longimicrobiales bacterium
GCCGCGGTCCGGCAAGGTGACGAGGCGGATCACTACGGCGCCGCCGCCGCCGAAACGCTCGACCCGGACCTCCCGATCGAATACGTCGGCATTGGCCGTTGATGGGCCGGTCGTTTCGCGGAGCAGGTAGGCAAGGAACTCCAGCGCTTCGGCTTCCTCGAGCACGCCCTCGCGGGGAGCGCCGCGGATAGGGAATGCCATGGACACCCACGCGGATACGACGTTCTCCCTGATCGTGATGTCTCTACCTGCCGGCGGCGGCGATGGTTGGGGCAGCGCCACGGGGCTGGCCAGCGTCGCGAGCGATTCGCGGAGCACGGAGCGCGCGGCGTCCATGTCGACCGGTCCGGCGACCGCGACAGTTGTGCGCGCCTCAGTGAAACGCGAACGGGCCCACCGGCGGGCGTCCTCCGCAGTGAACCCGGCGACAGTGCTTGCGTCTCCGCACGGCGGCTCGGCCCAGCGGCTCCCCGGGCCGAAGAGGGCGCGATCCAGCTCGGTCGCTGCGACGCTGGCCGGACTCCCGTTCTCCGCCGCGAGCTGCGCCGCCAGCCGTTCCCTCGCCGCCCCGAACGCCGCGTCCGAAAGTGTCGCCGCGAAAAGCGCGTCGAGCAGTGACCTCGTGGCGACGGCCCAGTCTTGCGGTGGCGTGACGAGTCGGATTTCGAGCGCGCCCCGCCCGCACGAGACAGTGGCGTACGCGGAGTAGGAATCCAAGATGGGGCGCAACTGCTCGAGGATCGCGCTCGCCGAGAGATACGCGAGCCCAGACTGACCGGGCAGCTCCCAGGCGCCGCCTCCGTTGATCACGATGGCGACGCCGACGGCGGTGCCGGTCGGCTCCTCGAGGACGACGAAGCGATCCTGCGCCTGGCCGGGCGTGGCGCCGAGGATTTGTACGACCGCCGCGAGCGACGCAATCCGGCCGGGCATCCTGAAGCGGCACCACATCCGGTGGCGGTCCGCTCCGACGCCGGGGGCGGTACGTCGGCGCGGCAGCTCGGGAGTCACGGCGACATCTCCACGACTAGCGGGCGGCGGTTCGCCAGCGCGCGCAGGGCTGTCCGCACCTCCGTTTGACTGAGGCGATCGATCTGCGACATGACCGCGGCAGCGAATCCGGGGTCGCCGGTGCGATCCGCGAAATCGCCGAGGACTTCAGCAAGTCCCTGTGGCGTCCGGGTCGCGAGTACGAGGTCGCGCCGAAGTGCCTTTCGCGCGCGGTCGATGGCGATGTCGTCGGGGGCTTCGGCGACCGACTCGACGATTTCCAGGAGTGATTCCGTTAGGCGGCGCACGGTCGCCGTGCCGCTGCTCCCGGGCCGACCAGCGCCGAGTACCACCACGGCGGCCCCATCGCGGTGCAGCCATAGCTCGGCCGCAGCCTCCCGCACGTCGGCAGCTCGCAGCGCTTCATCCAGTACGCGTGCAGCGACGGCGAGCGCTGCGGGTGGTATCGAGCGGCCGTCGAACCCGACGCCGACCCACGGCGCCATGAGCTGGGGCGCCGGTTCGAGGCTGGCCGACCGGGTTGGCACGCTGCCGGCTCGTCGCCCGGGAGAGTTCCAACTCGAGAACGCGGAGATCACCGTGCGTTCGTCCGTGCCGCCGACCACGATCACACGCATCCGGTCCGGCAGGTAATGGCGCTGCCAGAACGCTTCCAGCTCGTCAGGCCCCCGCACCGCCACGAGCGCGTCACCGGCATCGTTGGTCGCCTGGAACCGGCTCCAGAGCTCGTGCCGAATGCGCGCTGCGGGAATCTCCAGCCCGGCCAGCGCAATCCGTTCCGCACGCAACCACGCCGCAGTGACCTCATCCGGTGAGGCGGAGGGCAAGAGAAGCGCTTCCCGGAGCGCCGACACCAATCCAGGAAGCTCGCGGCCGGGACCCACGACCATGTAGACGACGTGGGTCGGTCGGCGGGAAAGCTCGACGCGACCACCCAGCCTGGCGACGACAGCGGAGAGCCGATCACTCACGAGCTGCTGGTGCGCCACGGCGCCGCTGACCGCACCCGGATACTCTTCGAGCGGGATCGACAGGCGAACCGCTACCAGATCCAGCTCCGGTTGGAGGTACGCGATGACTTCAGGCCCGTCGTTCCCGTGGACATGAAGGAGCGGGCCCGGCCAGGTCGAGCGGGTGTCCAGGGCGGGCTGCGCCAGTGAGAGGACGAGCAGAACCGATAGCATCGGAGCCCCGGAAACAAAAAAGCGCCCGAAGGCGCTGTTGCTCTGCGGCTCCCGGGAAACGCGGCTATCAGTACGTCAGCGCTTCCCCGACCAGCATGTAGTCCAGTGGATTCACCGGTCGGCCGTTCACCAGCACCTCGTAATGAACGTGGGTCCCGGCCGCAAGTCCCGTGCTACCCACTTCGCCGATCGTGTCCCCCCGCGTGACCCACTGCCCGGGACGCACATAGGCCATGGCCGCATGGGCATAGCGGCTCACATACCCGTAACCGTGGTCGATCTCGATCATGATCCCGTAGTTCCCGCGGCGACCGGCGGAGATCACCCGGCCATTGGCGGTGGCGATGATCGGCGTGCCGCGAGGCGCGGAAATGTCGACGCCCTGATGCGCCCGCTCCATGTCGAGAAGCGGGTGCAGCCGCGAGCTGCTGAAGCCGCTGGAGACGTATCCCAGGGTCGGCGAAATGGACGGGGTGGAACGGAGCCGGTCCTGATTGGAGGCGAGCGAATCCGTCGCTTCGCGCCAGCTCTCCATGAGCACCCGGGCGCGACGGATCAGCCCGTCCAGGTCGGCAGCAGCAGCGAACGTCATCTCACCCGCCCGCGGGTCCTGGTGCCA
>DATMSC010000114.1:0-1590 GCA_035565595.1 Longimicrobiales bacterium
CCGCCGTACTTGGCAACACTCTGTCGTGGCCTCGAACGATCGGCACGAATACACGATGCCGGACAGAAGGCCGACGGCAAACGCCGCGTTACGACCGGCCTCGATCATTCAATGTGTTTTTTCGTGACTCGATCTGGAAGATCTCGTTGGGACCGAACGCTGGCGCCTACCGCAAAGCGGACGCCTGCAGGATGCGCTGATGGTAGGGCAAACGGCCGCCAATTTCGAAAGTTTCCCAAGTGGCGGGCACTTCATTCTCCGGAGCCGAGCGATTTTCATCGTCCGCGCTTGCGACGAGCCCGGCTAGCGGCGTGCTTCCGAGTACTGCCAGAGGAGGTCCCTCGCCGGCGGCAAAGATAGATCTCGGTGGTAGGCTCGGACATCCACGTCGCGAAAGGCGCCGGGTCGCGGATTGCCTCGGTCGTGCCGGCCTCGACGTCGGCCAGCCAGTACCCCTGATCCCAGAGGAATTCATTGGGAGGCGTCCGCGGGCGCTTCGACGCCCATGATCTGCATGAGCAGGCGCGCGTCGCGAGGCGCGTGCGCGAACTGGTCGTTGTCGAAGTAGACGAGCACGTCACGGGACTTCCGGCGAGGCGGCGCGCGGCTGGTGATCTTCGCGGCGTCCGCCGGCTCCGAGCCGGCCGCCCAGCGACGGATCCGGTCCGCCCAGCGTTCGAGCTGCGCCGGCCCGTACGGGCTGGCGTAGCTGTGCGGCGCGCCATGCAGCCGCAGGTAGACGAAGCTGGCGGTCACCTCCTCCACGTACGGCCAGCTCCCGCTGTGAGATGCGACGAGGGCGACGTCGTGCTCGCGGAGCATGGTTACCACGTCATCCGTGAAGAAGCTCTCGTGGCGGAACTCGATGGCGTGACGGACGGGGCGCAGCGCGTTGACCTTCATCGACGCGCGCCCCGTGACCCGCTCATCGTGACGGCGTGCGAGCCGGCTCGCGGACTCCGTGTCGCGCGGCAGCACCTCGAGGAACGCGCGGAGCCGGTCGTGGTCGAACCGCACGGCCGGGAGCTGCCAGAGAATCGGCCCGAGCTGCTCCTCGAGCCGGAGCACGCCCGACGCCAGGAAGTTCGCGAGCGGAGTACGGACGTCTATCAGCTTCCGGGAATGCGTGATGTACTGGCTGCCCTTGACCGAGAATAGGAATCCCGGCGGTGCAGTCTTGTGATGGCGCCGGTACGCGTGCGGCGTGAGTAATGAGTAGAACGAGCCGTTGATCTCGATCGAGTTGAACTGCCGGCTCGCATAACGGAGCCTCGCCGATTTCGGCAGGTCGGGTGGATAGAACGCGTTTTCCCACCCGTCGTAGCTCCACCCCGAGACGCCGATCCGGATCTCCGCCAACGTTTCGTCTCGCGACTTGGGAAACGGGCCGCTCGCCACAAAGCCGAGCGACCGGGTCGGCGTTGCCGCGCCGCGAGACTCATACCAGACCCTGTCCGATCTTTGCGGTGGGTGCGCTCGGGTCCATTTGCCCGGCCAGGCGGTGACATCCTCCCCGTCGAGACGAGATGCGCAGTGGTGCCGCCCCTCGCACGTCTCGCCGCTTGTCAGCGACCTGCGCTTCCCGGCACA
>DATMSC010000115.1:0-14528 GCA_035565595.1 Longimicrobiales bacterium
GACGAATATCGAAACGTCAGGTACCTGCGGGAATGGCGCGAAGTTCCTGCGGCGCCGCGTCGCTCGATGCGGGTGCATCGAGGACGGGTGGCGCTGGTGGCGTGCGCCCCGCGGAGTCAACCCGCGGCGCGAGCGTCCGGATGGTGGCGAGATCGTAGGCCTGGCTGCGGAAGACCCGCGCGATGCTCGTCGCCGGGCGTCGCGGCCGTAGCAGCTTCTGCAGGGCGACCGCGCCGATGGAGAGCGACTCGAGGAGGGGGGAAGGTACCCGGATCACGCGCAGATCCGGGTTCCTCTGGCGGAGCGCGCGAACCAGGTCGCGCCGTGTAGGCTGCTCCGGCTGGAGCAGGTTCACTACCCGTGGCACATGCTCCTCCGTGCTGGCCATCCAGGCCAGGAACCGGGCGGCGAATCCCAGCTCGACGACGCCCACGAGCGAGGACGAGCTACCGGGCGCGATGAAGAGGTTGCCCAGACGCTTGCCCAGCCTGCCGGGCGGGTCGAACGCCGCGGGGTCGATGATCGCCGCCGGTCGAACGATGTGCAGCGCGGGTCCGTTTTCATTTGCCAGGGCGAGCAGCCGCCGTTCCGATTCCGCCTTCCCCCACACGTACGCCCCCCGCGACCGGCCGGACTCGAGTGGGCTGCCCTCGTCCAGCCGGGCACGGCGCCGTACCGAGAGCGCACCCATGCTGCTCACGTGGATGAAGCGGGGCACGCCGGCGTTTCGGGCGGCGAGATACGTGTTCTCCGCCGCGGCGACGGAGTGGTGCTCGTGTTCGGCAAAGCCGCCGGCTGTCGCGGCGGCGCAATGGATGACGGCGATGCACCCGCGCAGCGCCGAGTCGTCGCACCCGGCGCCGAGGTCCACCGCCAGATAATCGGTGCCGGGAACCCGCTCCCATTCCGCGGGGAGCCGCCGCGCCAGGACACGAGCACCGTAGCCGAGCTCCCGCAGCGCCATAACGACGGCGCGTCCGAGCAGCCCTGTCCCGCCAGTCACCGCGATCAATGGACGCTCCATTCGTCCACCGGCGTTGTCGCTGCCGTTGGGGTAGGCGTTACGGCTCGCGGTTGCATTGATCCCGACCGGGACCCCGGCGGCATCCGTTCGGTTCAGTCGCCCGGCTATCGCATCCCAGATCGCCATCGTGGCAAGGACGCCGGGCGCTGGCGTAGGCGAAGGCTCGCCGGCAACGATCGCATGATGAAAGCGTTCGATGGCGTCGACGAGCCCGGGATACCCGCGACGGCTCGACACGGCGCGACGGGCCAGCGCGGCGGTCGTACCCACGGCCGTCTGCCAGGCCGCCCGGTAAGGGTTCAGCGCCTTGTCGATCCCGGAGACGCCGGGTCCGAGGTGCCGGCGAAGCGTCCCGCGCACGAGGTCGACGAAGATTTCGCCATTCGAGCCCACGATGCGAAGCGAGTTCTCGATCGGCCGGCCTTCGAGCGTGACGGTGAGCACGCCCGTGACTCCGCTACTGCGAACGAACGCGTGGACAGTCCCCGCCGGACCGATCTCGACGGAAGTGACAGTCGGTACGGAATCCGGGCGTGCGCGCAGCAGGGCATCGACCAGGAGATAGATCGGGTGCGGGAGTACGTCCAGAAGCTGGAGATCGCTCCGCAGGGGCGTGCGCCCGTCGGGCGAACGACGCACGGTCCGGAAGGAAAAGTAGCTCTCCGCGTGGACGATATCACCCACGGCGGGAAGCAGATCGCGCGCCTGCAACACCGGTCGGGCAAAGAGGAGCTGGTGCCCGGCGGCTACGGCGAGACCACGGGCAGCGGCGCTGGCCAGTATGCGTTCCGTTTCGGCGTGGGAGAGGGCGACGGGCTTTTCGACGTAGAGATGGCAACCGGCGGCAAGCGCGGCCAGAGCGCTCGAAACGTGGTCGTGAGGCGGTGTGCACACATGGACTACGTCTGGCCGTCGGTCCGGTCCGAGTGCGGCGGTCAGCGAGTCGAGCGAATCCAAAACGGGTGTACCCGGGAATGCGTCGTGCGCCGCGCGCCGCGCCGTTTCGCTGCTGTCCACGATGCCGACGAGTCGCGCCGTCCTGCGCAGCTCCAGGATCGACCGGGCGTGTTGCTGCCCCATGCGGCCGGCGCCGACTATGGCCACTCGAAGTGCTGACGCAGGCAGGGCGTGCCGTGTGTCCCGGATGGCCGGGGTCATCGGAAGTCAGTCATGTCACGTTCATCGTGAGCCGCCGACACGCCGCCCTTGTCGATCCGCGGGTGAGAGCAGCGGCTGGTCGAGGGACGCCAGGCCAAAGCCGGCGAGACGTGTGAGCGTGGTGAGCATGATTCCCGTCGAGTCACAGTGTGGGAGCAGAGCCGCGCAGCCGTCGCAGGCGAAGAACGGGACGTGACGTCGTCGCGACGCAGTCGCATTCCAGCGTCCGTTGAGCGACCGGCGCCGGAGGATGGTTCGGCACCTCGCGCACAGCATAGCCTTCCTCCCGTTCACGGTTTCAGGCCACCGGCCCGGCTCGACTCACCAGTACCCAGGGATTGTCGCGGGCTACAGATACAAGAATGACGCGCGCAGGAGGTCGTAGCTCAAGTGGCGGCGTTACATGCACTTCCGCGAAACAGCAACGGCGTGGCCGGGGCACGCGCGTGGCGAAGTCGCAACAGACACTGATCGACCACGCGACAGTGAGACGGCCAGTCGATGGCCCCGGGGTGCGCAGCGGGCACCCCGGGGCCGTCACGGGGCCGATGTCCCCGGAGAGGAGTCAGCCGGTGGGCAACGCGGGAAGGGTATGGCGGGATAGCGGCCGACCAGAGTGTCTCAGCCGGCCCTCCGGCGCTTTTCGCCAGCGCGGTGCCTGACGCCCGCGACGACGCCAATCAACTCCCGCCAGGCGTCCCGCAATGCGACATCGAACGCGTCGCCGAGCTCCTGCTCGATGGACCAGATCAGCGCGGCGCTGACGCTCTCGTAGCCACGTGCGGTAGCTCCGTAATCCACGTGTCTACGGCCCACGGCCGCGAGCCCGCCCATGAGGCGAAACAGCGCTCATCTCTCTGCAAACTATGGAGTTAGGGCGTGTCAACGAGGCCTGCGCCGGGCAGGGGTCATCTGCGTGGTGAGAACTCGATGATTCGGGAACGGGAAACACGGGCGCGCAACCTTGCCAGGTTCGGAACAGGGAAGGGGCACCTTCGAGCATGGACCGCGGCGCCAGGGCAAGGACGCGGTGGGCGCGGCGTCGGCGGGTGGTTCACCGGACGGTGGTCCGGATGAGGCGAGTCAGCAGCTCGGTATAGTCCATCCCTTCGGCGGCAAACATTCTGGGGACCTGCGAATGCGCGGTCATTCCGGGAATAGTGTTCACTTCGTTGAGGACCGGTCCGTTCTTCGTGAGGAAGAAGTCGATCCTGGCATAGCCCCGGCAGCCGAGGGCGTCGTATATGCGGAGCGCGGCGTCGCTGATCGCTCGAGCTTCTCCGGGAGAGAGCTGAGCGGGAACCACGAAGCTGGCGTTGCCGTCGTACTTGGTTGCAGTGTCGAAGATCTGCCCGCCGTTGAGTATCTCCAGCGGCGGTCCCGGCCGGCGCCCGGCCTCCGGGTCGTCGATGACCGCGATGTCGATTTCGCGCCCGACGATGAACTCTTCCACCAGCACCCTTTCGTCCAACTCGAACGCCGCGCGGAGCGCCGGCTCCAGCTCCTCCTCGCGCTCGACGAGCGTCACGCCGTAGCTGGATCCGGCGGCTACCGGTTTGACGACGACGGGCCCGTTGAACGCGACGGTGTCGCCGCGGGTCAAGAGCTTCGCCGGGGCGGTGAGGACGCCTACGGCCTCGGCCATCAGCTTCGTCGCCCACTTGTCCATCGCGATGGCTGACGCGCCTAGCGGCGAGCCGACGCATGGTACCCCCACCAGGTCGCACAGCGCTGCTAGCGTTCCATCTTCGCCACGCGGTCCGTGCAGCAGTGGTAACACCACGTCGCACGCGCTCAGGATCCGCACCGCCACTGCGACGCTCTCCGCCCGCGACTGGCCCATGGGCGCGCCGGTGGGATCCAGCCACGTGCCGTCGCGACCGATGGTCAGGGGCACGACGTCGAAGATGTCCCGGTCGAGGGCGGCGCATGCCGCACTGGCCGATTCCAGGGAGACATCGTGCTCGCAATTCTCCCCGCCGCCGACGACGGCGACCCTGATTCGGCCGCGCCCAGTCATATCACCCTCCGCCCCACCCGGGGCCCGATTCCGGTCACGATCTCGTGGGGGATCGTTCCAGCCCACCTCGCCCAATCAGCGACCGTTGGTTCACGGTCATCGCCGGGGCCAAACACGACCGCTACGTCGCCCGGCGCTACCGGGTCGACGCCGACGTCCACGATCATCTGGTCCATTGAGATCTCTCCAATCACCGGCCTGCGCCGGCCGCCAACCAGGACGTGCGCCCGGCCGGACGCGCACCGTGGAATTCCGTCGGCGTACCCGATCGGGAGCAGGGCGAGGGTCGTTGCACGGGTGGTGATGTGCGAGTGCCCGTAGCCCACTCCGACACCGGCCGCCACCCGTCGCACCTGCACCACCGGCGTGGTCAGCCGCATGACGCCGCGCAGCCGCGTGGTGCAGGATGGATCGATACCGACCAACCCCGCGCCGATTCGGACCAGGTCGAAGTGTGTCATGGGGATCGTCAAGGTAGCGGCGGTGGCCGCGAGGTGTCGGACGACCGGTCGAAGTCCCGCCTGCCCAGCCAGCTCTACCCCGCGCAGGAACGCACACTGGCCGCGCTCGTTTGCCGGGTGGTCGGGCGTGGCAGCGAGCGGGAGGTGGCCCATGACGCCGACGACTTCGATCAGACCGTCTGCTTCCGCCCGCTTCGCGGCCGCCATTAACGCCCGCCATTCCTCTGGCGCAGCGCCGTCCCTGGCCATCCCCGTATCGAGGTGCAGATGCACCCTCGCCCGCGAGCGGGCTGCGGCAATCGCCTCCAGGTGGCGAACGCTGGGCACGGCCAGGTCGATTCGGAGCTGGACTGCGGTTGCGACGTCCAGCTCCACCGGGTTCAGCCAGCTCAGCACCGGTACCTCCATGCTGATGCCGGCCGCGCGTACCGCAATTCCTTCAGCGAGGGATGTGACGCCGATCCAGGTGGCACCGCTCGCGAGCGCGGTTCGGGCGACGATGGCGAGGCCATGGCCGTATGCGTCGGACTTGACTACGGCCATGATTGCAGCCGATGTGGAGCGGACGAACCGCCGCGTGTTGGCGGCGATTGCCGCGCGATCGATCTCCAGCGTGGAAGCGCGCATCGGCGCAACAGGCTGGCCGCTTCTTGTCATCCGCCGACCCCGACATCACCGATCGGGACATCGACCACGGGACTGCGTCCGCCGAATCGCGTGTTCACGACGTTGACGAACGGAGAGCCGAACCTGTAGGAAATGCCGATTCGCCCGAAGTAGACGTAATCCGAAGGGAGATTCCGCCGCCCCAGCAGGATGTCCTCATCGGGTATGGAGGCGAGGGGCGTGTGGATCTCGTTCTGTTGCCAGGATGCGTTACCGATTACCGTCAGATCGATGCCCCGCGCGAGACGGAAGCTCAGGTCGGCATTGAGCCCGACCTGGTAGAGACCGCCTTTGTGGAGGTACTGCGAGTAGCTGAGCCCCACGGCGGCGCTTCCCCACGTTTCCCGCGAGGCGTAGCGGACTTCCAGAAGGTGCTCGGGGAGCGTCTCTTCCAGAACGTTGAAGATGGTCTCTTCGGCGTAGCTCGAGTATTCGACCCCGAGCCCGTACTGGATCGTGAACTGCCGGCGGGTCGCCTGGGCGTACGGGAAGTAGTTGAATTCGATGGCGGGCGACATCTGAATCCTGACGCGCTGATTCTGGCTGATGGAGTTGCGGGCGCCGAAATCGATACCTGCCGAGAGGTGGTCCGACACGCTGCGAACGATCAGCCCACGCGCGTGCCACTCGTTGCGGTGGTCCCGCACCTTGTTACCGTTGCTGAGCTCGTGCTCACTCCGCCGGATATCCAGCCCGGCGCTGAAGGACAGCTTCCACACGTCGGTGATCCGGTCCGCTTCCACGCTGGGCTCGAAACGAAGACTCTTCGATGTCTCGCGGAGGTTGAAGTTCCCGAATACGCCGACGCGGAAGGACCAGAAATTCCACGGGTCGTCGAATTCTGACGGCACCATCACGTCGGGACCCATGCCGGCCCCAACACTCGTTCCGGACACCGGAGCCCCGAGATACTGGACGGCGAACTCCTGCCAGAGGCCGCCCTGCAAGGCGTACCGGAGCAGTCCGAGCTTGAGGAGCTGCGTCAACGCGTCGCGCGTCTCGACCACTACATCCGTCCCGCTGGAGGTGTAGGTCAGGCGATCTGAGAGCGGCGCCATTTCGCCGCGGCCCACGAGATCGAAGGTGAAACGCCGACCCCCTCCGCCTGCGGCTTCGCTGACGGCTATCACGTGGACGTCAGAGACTTCCTGGTCCTGCACCCAGACGACGAAGGGGATCTCTGTGCGGAAGTGGTCCAGATCGCACGCCGCGGGGTCCGAACAATCCAGGAACACTCTCGGCGGGCGCGTCGCCTCCCCCGCCGCTGCCGCTGTGGCGGAGCGAATCTGCCGCGCGAGCGTTGCCCCGGATCCAGGTGCCAGGAGGAGAACCAGTGCCAGGCCGCTGGGGATGACTGATTTGCTGAAGAGGGTTGCGATCCGGCCCTGGACGTTTCGCCTGTTCATCGTCATCACCTGCGGTGTACCGACGTATTCATCGGTGCGAACGCGACCACCGGTTTTCGTGCTTGATGGTGCTCGCGTGGGGACACCCAACGTTAAGCGGGCTGATGGGTGGGCTCAGGGCGTTCCGGCTCGAACGACGGTCGGGAGTTGCGAACGACAATATCGAGGTGGTGAACGGCAGGCTCGCGGTGTTGCCCTATGTTGCGCTGCGAGTTGACATTAGTACATGCGTCATGGGCGGCGCGACGACCGGAGGATGCGGATGTCAGCTCCAGCAATGTCGGGGCAGGTTGCGGCAGGTATCGTATCCGGCCCGGCCGGGCACGAACTGGTGTCGGGCGCAACCCGCCTGCCCGGAACGAGGATCGCGGTCGCGATCTTCGCGTTCTGGACGCTGATCGGGGCCTACACCGCGGCCTACTGGATCTATTCGCCTTCCGGCAACACTGTGCCGAATCCGGGTGGGCACGTGGCGACGGCGTTCGCCACGGCCTACCTCTGGGCGGTGCTGACGCTCGTCTCGCTCCAACTCGCCGCGCGGCTGAACCCGGAGAGCGGGCAACGCTTCATGCGGTTGGCGGCCCTGCTCATGATCGGAGTCGCCGCCGGTGGGCTGGTGGCGGTCGTGGAGGCCGTCGTCTTCACGCAGATGCTTCCCATACAGCCACGAGTCGGCGAATCGTGGTGGGGCAGGCCGCTGGACATGACGCGGGTGTTCCTCCCGAAAGAGACCCTGACGTCGTTCCTGGTGCTGGGGGTCGCGCTCGGCACGGATTTCTCGCGTCGATACCGGGCACGTCAGCGGGAGACGATCCAGCTCCAGGCGGAGCGCTCGGCGCTGGAGGCGAGGGCCGCCCGCCTGCAGGCGCAAAGCGCTGAGCTGAAAGCGCAGCTTGCCGAGGCTCGCCTGACGTCGCTCCGCTCGCAGCTCAACCCGCACTTCCTGTTCAACACGCTGAACGCCATTTCGGCGCTCGTCACCGCGGATCCCCGTGGCGTGCAGGACATGATCGCCCTGCTCAGCGACCTCCTGCGGCGCGCCCTGCTGGATGCGGGAGAGCAGACGACCACGGTTGGCGAAGAGCTGGAGTTGACGCGTATCTACCTGGAGATCTTGGAGATCCGCTACCAGGGCCAGCTTCGTGTCGATGTCGTGATGGATCACGACGTGGCCGACGCGCGCGTCCCGAAGCTCGTCCTGCAACCTCTGGTGGAGAACGCCGTGAAGCACGGCATCGATCGCGCGGGTGGCCGCGGCACGATCGACGTCCGGGCATTTCGTGCGGGTGACCAGCTCGTCCTCACCGTACGCGATACCGGGCCGGGGCCCGGTGGGGCAAGGCCGCCTGCCACGGGCGGGGTCGGGCTGCGCCTGACGCGGGAGCGACTTGCGGAACTGTACGGGTCGCGATGCGCCCTCGAGCTGGAACCGGCGGCGGGCGGCGGGATGCTCGCCCGCATTCGGCTGCCTTTCGAGCTGCCGGACGCCAGCGATCTGGCCGTTGCCGGAGCCTGACCATGGTGGAGCGCCGGGGCCTGCGCGTGCTGGTGGTGGACGACGAGCCTCTGGGGCGTCGGCGGATCCTCGATCTGCTGGAAGACGAAGACGACATCGAGGCCGTCGCCACCGCGGCGGATGGAATTGCCGCCGTCGAAGCGATCCAGCGGTCGCGCCCCGACGTGGTATTCCTGGACGTGCAGATGCCCGGGATGAGCGGTCTGGAGGTCGTGCGCCATCTCGGCGCGGTGGAGATGCCGGCAATTGTTTTCATCACGGCGTACGACGAATACGCGATTCAAGCATTCGATGCCGCCGCCGCCGATTACCTGGTCAAGCCCTTCAGGAACGAGCGCTTCCGCGAAGCGCTGGGGCGGGTCCGCCGGCGTATCCAGGCGGAAACGCGGGGGGCGCTGCTCGACCGGCTTCTCGCTGTAATCCGGGACGAGACAACGCTGGAGCTTCCCACGACGCCCGGTCGTGCCGCCCGATACCTGGAGCGGATCGCCGTGCCGATGCGAGGTCGTGTGCGCGTGGTGCCCGTTTCGGAAATCGACTACATCACCGCGCTCGGAACGTACGCAGCGCTGCACGTCGGGCGTGACAGGTACGTACTCCGCGAGTCGCTCCAGCACCTGGAGGAGCAACTCGATCCCGACGCCTTCGTTCGCATTCATCGCTCGACTATCGTCCGGGTCGATCGCGTTGAAGCGCTCCTTCGCGGTGGCGGCTCGTACGAGGTGCAATTGAAGGGAGGCATCCGCCTGCGCGTCGGGCGGACTCGCCGGGCGCATCTCGAGCGGTTGCTGGGGCGGGCCCGGTAGGCCAGGGTTCGGTGGCGTGCGCCGTCGGGTTTCCGCTTGATCCATCGTCAACGGGGGCAGCGAGTGGGCGCGCGCGGACTCCGCCACCGAGGCGGCACATTGAGCCGGGCACTTCCATCGCCACGGCTGGTCTGGAAGGCGCGGGTCGAGTATCGGAGGGGCCCGTCAAGACCGGGTCATTGAAATGTCATCCCCGTGGTGATTCCGGGAGGCTGGAGGCGGCGCCGGGGTCCTGACAGGAGGCGCGTGCCGCGGTGCCTCGACGTCGGCCATTATCCCCGGAGCACGCGTGGCCGGGCGCAACTGGTGCCGTCGCCGACGCGGCAGTACACTATCCGGACCGGAGCGTCAGGAAACAGGAGGTGACTCGCGGTCGGGAGGGTTCCGATGGGCGGGTTGCATCCGTAACAGCGGCGCGCTTTGCTTACGGCCTCGCCGCGCGGCGCGTATGCCGGCAGCTCATGTCGACCCTCGCCGAAGGTGAGATGACGGAGACGATCGCACCGCGTTCCGCGTTGGCGTTGGTTGGAGACAGCGGCGAATGGCTCGCGCCGACGCTGGAGTCGGTCCTCCGGCCGATCGGATGCAGGATTGTGTGCGCGGGCGACGGGCAATCGCTAGTCCGCCGCGCCGGACAGGATTCACCGGACATCGTCATTACCGAGGCAAGTCTGCCGGACATGGGTCCGGCGGCCGTATGCGCCGCGCTCCGTGACGACCCCCGCCTCCCCCGGTCACTCCCCATTCTCGTAATAAGCGCATTTCCGCTCGACCGGCAGCGTCGAGTCGATATCCTCAGGGCAGGGGCGTGGCAGGTGCTGAGCCATCCGCTGGATCCGGAGGAGCTCGTCGCTACCGTGGACAACTTCCTCACGGTCAAGGCCGCGACGGACGCTGCCGAGTCGAGGGCTCTCCTCGACGGCGACACGGGTCTGTACAACGTCAGGGGCGTGCTCCGGCGGAGTCAGGAGCTGTTCGCGGCGGCGGTGCGCATGCGACGCCCATTGACCTGCCTGGCCGTCGCGGCGACGCCCGCGTCCCGCGAGGCGGACGCCGAGTTCCGCAGTGGCGAGTTGCAGTACCGGCTCGGCCGACTGCTGCGGGGCACCGTTCGCGCCTCGGACGCGGTGGGCCGGCTCGGCGGTGCCGAGTTCGTGATCCTGGCACCCGAGACCGATCGAACCGGCGCGCGCCGCCTCGCGGACCGGATACTGAATGTCGTACGGGACGTGCCTGCGCCCCAGCCGGATGCCGAGCTACGCATCCACATTGGCGGCTACGTGATCGAGCCCGGCGACGGACCACGCCCCGAAGCGCTGGACCTGCTGGTTCGCGCGCTGTCGGCACTGCGGCACACGCAGGCGGCGAGGGTCGGCGACGCCATCCGTTTCCACGAGGACGTGCCCGCCAAAGTCGATGGATGACAGTGGGTTGGACCCGCCGCCACGGCGGCGCGGAGGCCCTGCCGGAGAACGAGGTTGACGCAGCGGCATCGGGTCGTTATTGATAGGTGCCAACGGCTGCACATGACAGAGCGGCCCCCGGCTCGATACCGGCGACGGCGACGGACCAATGGTCAGGTCGCCGTTTTCTTTTTGTGTTCAATCGCCAACGAGCGGTACGCTACCGAGCTCCGCATTGGTTTCGCGGCGTGCCGCTCGTGTGTACCGACAGACGGAGACGGACACCGCCACGGAACCCATCGAGAGGAGGAGACATGGCATTGTATACGCGCGATTTCGGGGGTGCGACGGGTGCCAGACACAGCACTTCGCGCGGCGCGAGTGGCGGTGCTCGCGCGACCGATGGCGACGTGGAGCTCGCCGCGCTCGAGCTCCGGGCCGAAGACAAGGCGTCAGTCAGGGTCCTGATCGTCGATGATGAGGAGTCGCTGCTCGAGAGCTGCGCGAGTGTCCTTCGGGTGGAAGGCTATCAGGTCACCACATGCCGGAAGGGTGCGGATGCCCTGGAGCTGGTGCAACGGCGGCCGTTCGACGTCGTCCTCATCGACCTGTACATGACGCAGGTCAGCGGGATCGAGATCCTGAACGCGTGCCTCGCCACGCAGCCTGAAGCGCTGGTGATCATGATCACCGGGAACCCGAGCGTGGAGTCGAGCCTGGAGGCGCTCCGGAAGGGCGCGTGGCACTACCTGCCGAAACCTTTCGCGGCGAGCCACCTCCAGATCCTGTTGGCCCGGGCTGCGCACACCGTGACGGTGGCGCGGGAAACGCGGGCGACACGTGCGATCGAGGAAGAGTCCGGTGCGGGGGAACGGAGTTCGGACGGTGGCCTCGTCGTCCTCGGCAACTCGCCATGTTTTCAGCAGATGATGGATCTCGCGCGCCGGGTGGCATCGACTGACGCATCCGTCTTCATCAGCGGGGAGAGTGGTACGGGCAAGGAGCTGATCGCGCAGTTCATCCACTACCACAGCCGGCGGGGGAGCCGGCCCCTGGTCGCGGTGAACTGCGCGGCGCTCCCCGAAACGTTGCTGGAGTCCGAGATGTTCGGACACATGAAGGGGGCGTTCACCGGAGCGATCCGGGACAAGCCGGGCCTCCTCGAAACCGCGAACGGCGGGACGCTGTTCCTGGACGAGCTGACCGAAATGCCCGTGGCGTTGCAGGCGAAACTCCTGCGGGTCATCCAGGACGGGGTCGTGCGACGGGTCGGGAGCAACAAGACGGATGCGGTGGTCAACGTTCGCTTCATTGCGGCGACGAACCGCGACCCCAAGGAGGCGATGGAGGAGGGGACGCTGCGGAAGGACCTCTACTATCGGCTACGGGTGGTGCCGATCAATGTCCCGCCGCTCCGGGCGCGTCCCGACGACATCCCGCTCCTGGCGCGCCACTTTCTCTCGACGTACTGGGCCCGGCACCGCGGGCGTGAAACGCCGCCGTGGTTCGGCCGCGAAGCGCTGCGTGCACTGCAGGAACGTGCCTGGCACGGCAACGTCCGCGAGCTGCAGAACGTCATCGAGCACACCGTAGTCCTGGCTGAAGCGAGCGTCGAGATCCAGCCGGATGAGATCCCCTTCCTGGACGAGGATCGGGCGCCGCCGGCCGCGGCGTCAGTGGCGAGCGTGATCGGCGACGAGCCCCAGTACCACCCCGCGCGCGAGCGGATCATCGCGCAGTTCGAGCGGAGCTATCTCACGTGGCTGGTGAGCCGGTCCACCGGCAACATGTCGAAGGCGGCGAGGATTGCGGGCGTGGATCGCACGACACTCTACCGTCTGATGGAAAAGCACGGGCTGCAGCGGGACACGATCATTCGAATGCATGGTCAGCTCACGTGAACGATCAACGGGCAAAGAGCGCATGAGTGCCAACGGTTTCGCGGAATCTGAGCCGCCGGGCCCCGGGATCGCCGTCCTGGACAGGGCGACGCTGGCGGAAGCGGTTGCCGCAGTCGCGGAGAGCTGGCGCACCGGATCCACGGGGATGCACGACCTCCACGATGCGAGGGCACATCTCGATGCACTGGCGGATGCGATCATTGAAGGCCGCGTAAAGGATCGGCCGGGGCTATCACCGGCCGCGCTGGTACTGCGCCGCCGCTTGCTGGAACTGCTGCGCGCGGAAGTCGTGCGGAGCTGGGCAGACAGCGCCGGCCACAGGGACACTGCAGAGATCGTGGCGGTGCTTTCGGCTTTCGAATGCGTGCGGGAGCAGCTCGACTCCGGTTGGGGCGACACGCTCCCCGCGTGGATGATCGGACCCGACGGCGTTTCCATGTTGACCGAGGTCGCGCACGACCTGCGCTCGCCGCTCACCTCCATACTCTTCCTCTCCGACGCGCTCCGGCGAGGTCAAAGCGGGGAGGTGAGCGACCTCCAGCAGCGCCAGCTCGGAATTATCTACAGCGCCGCGCTCGGTCTGCTTTCGACCATGGGCGACGTGATCGAGCTGGCGCAGGGAGGTGACAGGCTGGCTGACAGCCAGCCGACGCCGTTTTCGGTGCGTGAAGTGCTCGGCTCGGTTCACGACATGGTGCTCCCCATTGCCGAGGTGAAGGGACTGTCGCTCCGCATCCTGCCGCCGGACGGGGACTACCGGCGGGGATTTCCGGTTGCGCTCAGCCGCGTGCTCCTGAACCTGGCGTCGAACGCGCTCAAGTTCACCGAAAAGGGGATGGTCGAAATCGTCGCGATGTCCCGCTACGGGGACCGCATCGAGTTCTCGGTCCGGGATACGGGGGACGGGATCGCGCCCGAGGCCGTGCCTGCGCTGTTCTCGGTATTCAGGCGCGACACCGGGCGCCGGACGCCGCGGTTCTCCGGCAGCGGGCTCGGCCTCTCGATCTGCCGCACGCTCGTCCAGGCGATGGGGTCCGAGCTGCAGATGGAGACACGCCCGGGGTGGGGCACGCGGTTTTACTTCGAGCTGGAGCTGCCGCGCGCCGAGCCGATCTGATCCCGTGCCGCTGGTTTCGCAAGGCCGGCCGAAATCTCCCGATCACGGGCGGGCGGTATTCATTCCGCGAAGAAGCGGATGAGCTGCGCTACCACGTAGATCGATGGCAGGATCCCCGCGGCGCCGAGGAGCAGCTCGCGTCGGCTGCCGCTGGAGGGGACAACGATCACATCGCCGGCGCGCAGGCCGAGCTGGTCGAGCGTCCGCCCTTCGATGATCGCCTGCTGGAGCGGCTCATCCTCCCAGATGCTCGCGTCGCCTCGCTCGATCCGTATGTCCGTCAGTTTGGCCGACCTGGTGGGTCCTCCGGCAACGGTCAGCACGTCGGTGAGCAGGACGTCTGCGGGAAAGACGTAGAAGCCGGGCTGATTGACCTCACCGAGAACCGAGAGGCGGAGCGACGCGTGAACCCGCACAACGGGGTTCCGGATGTAGCGGGCGAGTGCGCTCGTCAGATGGCTCTGGAGCTCGGACCGGAGCACGCCGGCCAGCCCGATCTCGCCGAACTGCGGGAGTGTGATCGACGGCCCGGGTCCCACGATGTGTTCTCCCGACAGATCCTCCTCGCCCTCAACCGTCACGAGTATCCGGTCGCCGACCCGGAAATCGCCGTCAGCCAGGCGTGCGCGGATGAGAGACGCCTCTGCCCGGGCCCGCTGCCTGACCGCCTGGCTGTATGCATCGGACTCGAGCGCGGCGTCGTATTGCGCCAGCAGCTCGAGCAGCTCTTCGCGTGTGACCTGAGCCCGGCCGGGATCACCGTCGGTTGACTGCGCGGCGAGGTGCCGGGGCGCGCCCGCGGTGAGCGCCGCGACGAGCACCGCCCCGGCGGCGATGCGGTATGCGCGAGTGGGCATGGTATCCTTTCGGCGTAGAATCAGGTCATGCATTCGCCGCCAGTCCGCCGGCGGCCGCTTCCACGTGAGCCGGCTCTATTTCGGCAGGGCGACGATCGGGCCGGCCAGCTTCGCGCCGGCGCTGGCGGCCCCGTCCTCCTCCTCCACCTCGTACCCGGGTATGTAGTAGCTGTAGTAGTAGCCATACGCGCTT
>DATMSC010000116.1:0-1558 GCA_035565595.1 Longimicrobiales bacterium
CGGCCGGCGCGGTTCGCCGGCTCGCGTCTTTCCTGTTTATTCTCGGCGCCTTCGCGACCGGCTGCGAGCGAGCGGCCGAGGTGCGCCGTCCACCCGCCGCGCTGCCGGTGACGTGGAGATACGACGTGCACACCCCACCGATCACTGGGCAAAACGGCATCGTCGTGACGGACGCGGCCGAGGCGACCCGCGTCGGGGTCGAAGTGCTGCGGGCGGGCGGCAACGCGGTGGATGCCGCCGTCGCCGCGGCGTTCGCTCTCGCCGTCGTCTACCCGGAAGCCGGCAACATCGGCGGCGGCGGGTTCATGATCGTGCACGGTGCCGGTGGCACCGTGGGCGCACTCGACTTTCGCGAGACCGCGCCGGGCCTCGCCTCGCGCGACATGTTCCTGGGCGAGGATGGCGAGGTGACGGAGCACTCGGTCACCGGCCACCTGGCGTCTGGCGTGCCCGGGAGCGTGGCCGGGTTGTGGCAAGCGCATCAGCGGTTCGGACGTCTGCCCTGGACCGAGCTCGTCGCGCCTGCCATCCGTCTGGCGGCCAACGGGTTCCCGGTCGACGCGCGATTCGCCGCGTCGGTGCGCGCGCAGCAGCGCCGGTTGGAGCGCTTCCGCGCTTCCGCCGCGCTGTTTCTCCCTGGCGGCCGCCCACTCGTCGAGGGCGAGACGTGGCGTAACCCGGAGCTGGCGGCCGTGCTCGAACGCGTCGCGGAACGCGGCGAGGCGGGCTTCTACGAGGGTGAGACGGCCGAGCTGATCGTCGCCGAGATGCGGCGCAACGGTGGACTGATCAGCCACGACGACCTCGCGTCGTACCGCGCCGTGTGGCGGGAGCCGGTCACCTTCACCTATCGCGATCACACCATCGTGTCCATGCCGCCGCCCTCCTCCGGGGGTGTGACGCTCGCCATGATCGCCAACCAGCTGCAGGCCTACGAACTCGCCGGACACGGGTGGAACTCGGCGACGACGATGCACCTGATGACGGAGGCGATGCGCAGGGCGTTCGCGGACCGGAACGCCTACCTCGCCGATCCTGATTTCTCGCCCGTCCCCACGGAGCGGCTGGTCTCGGCCGATCACGCCGCGGCCCGGCGGGCCTCCATCTCGCCCGATCGCGCCACGCCGTCCGAAGTCGTCACACCCGCCGGCGCACCCGGCGGGCCGCCCGAGGGCAACAACACGACACACATTGTCGTGGCCGACTCCTCCGGAACCGTCGTCTCGCTCACCACCACGATCAACGGGCTGTACGGTTCCGGCGTGACGGTGACGGGCGCGGGCTTCGTGCTCAACAACGAGATGGACGACTTCACGGCCAAACCGGGCGCGCCCAACATGTTCGGCCTGATCCAGGGCGAGATGAACGTGATAGAGCCGGGCAAACGCATGCTCTCGGCCATGACTCCCACCATCGTGCTCGCGCCGGACGGCCGGCCACTCATCGCGACGGGCGCGCGCGGCGGACCGCGCATCATCACCGCCGTCTTCCAGGTCCTGTCCAACCTCATCGATCACGGGATGGATCCTGGCACGGCGGTCGCCGCGCCCCGCATCCA
>DATMSC010000117.1:0-7469 GCA_035565595.1 Longimicrobiales bacterium
CGCCAGCACCTGCGCCCGCGCCCGCACCGACTCCGGCGCCTGTCGCGCGGATCGTCCCGTCCGGAACGGCCATCGCCGTGCGGGTGGACCAGACGCTTTCGACCGACGCCAACAACGTAGGTGACAGCTTCACTGCAACCGTGGCCGACCCGGTCATCGCCGGGGACGGCAGGGTGCTGATCCCGGCAGGCGCTACCGTCCGCGGCCGCGTAACCGCGGTGAGCGCGTCTGGACACGTAGGTGAGACCGCAGTGATCAAGCTCGCCTTCGAAGCCGTGTCATTCGGCGGGCGGAGCTACCCGCTCGAGGCCACCGTGATCGAGGCGAATCCCGAGCGGCGTAACCGGCGTAGTACCGGTGAGCAGGCCGCCAGGGTGGCGGCGGGTGCGGCCGCCGGAGCCATTCTCGGCCAGATCCTCGGCCGAAACACGGAGTCGACCGTGAAGGGCGCCGTCATCGGCGCCGCGGCAGGCACCGCGATCGCGCTTGGAACTTCTGACGTGGATGCGGTGATACCATCAGGGTCGCGGATGGTGATCAGGCTGGACGCACCGGTGCAGGTCGATCCGGCGACCTGAGGAGGGAAGGGGGGAGCCGAAAAGCGCCTCCCCCTCGGTCCCACCCTCGAAGGAAGATACTCACCAGAACTCTACGTAGTTTGTCCTCGATATCCGCTTCCCCGACCGGCACGGCTTTCCGCCGCCCGGTCCGGGAAGCGGTCCTTTTTTTGACGGCATAGGGCTAGGGCTGGGGCTAAGGCCAGGGCTAATTTCGGGCCGGGTCTGCGGCCATCGTCGAGAGCGCGATCCAAATGTATCGGGCTGCGTTCGACCGCGTAGTCGCGGCGTCACGCGAACGGCTGCGTTGCCTGGACCGGAACTGTGCCGCGATCACCGCCCTGCCGCGAACAATTAGCCCTCGCCTCAGCCCCAGCCCTAGCCCTATGCCGTTCCTAGTACCCTTCCGCCGCGCCACCCAGTCGCGGATCCACGACACCGAGCCACACGCCGGCGCCCCGGACGATCGTGGGCGCGTGGCCGATGGTACCACCATACTGGCGTACGTCATGGCCCATCCGGGTGAGCTCGAGAATGGCCTCGTCAGGGAGACCGCCCCGTTCGAAATACAGAATGTCCGGAAGGTGATGGTGGTGGATGCGGGGGGCGACGACGGCGGTGGAGGGATCCATTCCATGGTCGATGAGGTTGGAGAGGACCTGAAAGACTGCCGAGATGATGCGCGGCCCGCCGCGGGCTCCGGTGGCGACGACCGGCCGGCCATCGGGCGCGAGCACGATGGTCGGCGTCATGGCCGAGAGCATGCGCTTACCCGGCTCAATGGCATTCGCCTCTCCCTGCACCAGGCCGAACATGTTCGGTGTGCCGGGCCTGGCCGTGAAGTCATCCATCTCGTTGTTCAGGACGAAACCGGCGCCCGCGACCGTCACTGCGGAGCCATACAGCCCGTTGACGGTCGTGGTGAGGGATACCACGGTCCCGGACGAGTCCGCCACGACGACGTGCGTCGTGTTGTTACCTTCGCCTGCCGCGCCCGGAGTGCCGACGGGGGTGACGCTCTGGGACGACGTGGCGTGATCCAGCGCTATTGAAGCCCGCCGGGCCGCGGCGTGCTCGGCGGACGCCAGTCGCGCCGTGGGTATCGGGGCGAAGTCCGGATCCCCCAGCCAGGCGTTCCGGTCCGCGAACGCCCGGCGCATGGCCTCCGTCATCAGGTGAAGCGTCGTCACCGAGCTCCACCCCAGTCGTGCGAGCTCGAAGCCCTGGAGCTGATTGGCGATGAGCGCCAGCGTAACGCCCCCGGAGGACGGCGGAGGCATCGAAACGATCGTATGGCCGCGGTAGGTAAAGGTCAGCGGCTCGCGCCACACGGCCCGGTACCCTGCGAGGTCGTCGTGGGTGATCAGGCCGCCTCCGCGCCGCATCTCGGCGACGATCAGATCGGCAGTCTCGCCGTCGTAGAAGCCGGCCGGGCCGCGCTCTGCGACTCGCTGGAGCACGGCGCCGAGGTCAGGATTGCGCCAGATCTCGCCGGCGACCGGTGGTTGGTCGTTGGGGAGGAACAGGGCGGCAGATGCCGGGAAACGTTGCAGACGATGTTGCTCGGCCCGGACCGACGCGGCGAAGCGCGCGTCGACGGCGAACCCCTCGGCTGCCAGGCGAATGGCAGGTGCGACGACGTCCGCCCATGACATGCGGCCGAAGCGTCGGTGCGCTTCCCACAACCCCGCAACGGTGCCCGGCACTCCCGACGCGAGGTGGCCGGTGACCGAGCGGTCCGTCACCTCGCCGTTCTCGTCCAGGAACATGTCCCGCGTGGCGAGCCCGGGCGCCATCTCCCGGAAATCCAGGGCAGCGACGGTGCCGCCTGCGTCGTGAACGATCATGAAACCGCCGCCGCCTATGTTGCCGGCCTCCGGGTACACGACGGCGAGGGCAAAGGCGGCAGCAACGGCGGCGTCCACCGCGTTGCCGCCCGCCCGAAGCAATTCGCTCCCGACGCGGGTCGCCTCAGCCGCGTCCGTCACGACCATGCCGTTCTTCCCCGTGGCCGGTGGAACCAGCGCGTCGAACCGCCACGTGGCCGGGAGCGTCGTGGCCATCCGCTCCACCTCAGCGGCCTCGTCACACCCAGCGAAGCCGACGCAGGCGGCGATCAGCAGGGAAGGGAGCCGACGCACCACGCCGGCCACCGGCCCACCCGGACTCAAAAGCCCGTGCGGACGCCGATCCGGAGCTGCGAGTGCTGCGTCGTGTTGTCGTCGATCCCTTCGTTCTGGTGAAACGTCCAGTAACGCCCCCATTCGACGAACAGCGCGCGGTTGATCGACGGACGGTATTCGAGCCCCGCGCCCGTGTGCAGCGCGAGGTCGGTGTCCCAGCGGTCGACCGGATCCGGCATTCCGTACGCCATCGTGCCGACGCCACCCGTCAGGTACATGCCAAACGCATCGCCGCCGCCGTACCGCAGCCTCGCCGACGCCATCGCGCTGATCACCCTGGCGGTCCCGGAGCTCAAGACTTCTTCCGTTGCCACGTCGCGCTGCTCGAACCGCATCGGCGCATACGAGGCATCGACACCGATGCTGAGGCTATTGCCGATCTGGCGATGAAGCCCCAGACCCGCGGCGAACGACGACCCGAAGGACCACGCACCATCCTCTGGGTCCCGCACGGTACCCGGGTCCAGGTAACCGCCGAGCCAGCCGCTGGCCCAGGTCTGCGGCGGCTGCTCGACCGGTCCGAACTGCGCCGCGAGCGGCGTTACCGTGGTCAGAGAAACCAACGCGGAAAGGACTACTGCCTTCTTCATGACTGCTACTGCTCGAGAGGAGGATCATGCCCGGGTGGCACGCGCCGGCGCGCCCCCCGGCGGCGCTACGCCGTTGAAACGTAAGAGGTTACACACCAACGGCTCACACCGCGTTCCCCTGATACGGAAAAGGGCTAAGGCCAGGGCTAAGGCTGGGGCTGGTTGCGTTCGTTGTCGATCGAGGCGGCCGGATGCGGGAGACGCCGCGGGCATGGCAGGGTACCCGCCGGTGCGTGCAATGCGTTACGCATGGCCGGTGCTGCCGTCGAGAGGAGGTGCAGGCCCGGCCTCGCCAGGTGCGCGACCACGATCGCCCGAGCCCCGGCTCCTCGCAGCCCCGTCGGGGACGGTGACTACCCCGCGGACGCGGAATCCACCGGCATTGGCGCTGACCTCAGCCTTGCCCTCGTCCTGTGCCGCAAGCTTTCCGGCTTACTCCCTGCCGTGTCATTGTCCCGGGCAATCCCCGGGCATAGACTGGGGTATCCGGATTCGAATGGCGGATCGATCGAGGAGGGAGGCCTCCGGTCATGGAGAAACCCGGTTCGTCGGAGATCCGACTCACTGAGCAGCGCAATCCGCGGAGCATGCGGATCGATCAGCTCACGACGGCGGAGATCGTGGACCTCATCAACGCCGAGGATCGCATGGTGGCGGAGGCGGTTGGCGAGGAGCGCCAGGCGATCGTGCGCTGCATCGAGATGGTGGTGGACAGCTTCCGGCGGGGCGGGCGCCTGATCTATGTCGGGGCGGGCACATCGGGCCGACTGGGCGTGCTCGACGCCGCCGAGATGCCGCCGACCTATGGCACGGACCCGTCGATGGTTCAGGGCGTGATCGCCGGAGGGTATGAGGCGCTGGTCCGCGCGAAGGAGGGCGCCGAAGATCACCCGGAGGACGGTGCCCGGGCAATGGACGAGCTGGAGGTCGGGCCTGACGACTTCGTCCTGGGTATCGCCACATCCGGCACCACGCCGTACGTGCACGGGGCTCTTGCCCGTGCCCGGGAGCGACGGAGCCGCACCGGATTCCTCCTGTGCACGTACCCGACGGAGGCGCTTCGGCGCACCCACGACGTGGTCATCGCCCCGCTCGTCGGCCCCGAAGTGATCACTGGCTCCACCCGGATGAAGGCGGGAACGGCGACGAAGATGGTGCTCAACACCATCACCACCGCGGCGATGGTCAAACTGGGGAAGGTCTACGGAAACCTGATGGTGGATCTCCAGGTCACCTGCGAGAAGCTCCGGGACCGGGGCGAGCGCATCCTCATGGAGACGCTGGGCGTGGCGCGCCCGGTGGCGGCGGAGCTGCTGGACCGCGCCGGCGGCCACGTCAAGACGGCCATCGTTATGGGTCGGCTCGGTCTGGACGTCGGCGAAGCACGCCGCCGCCTGGACGCTGCGGGCGGCGTCATTTCCCGTGTTGTCGGAGACCTGGCCGCTTGAGCGGGAAGGTGCGGTCGTGAGGGTTGTCGGCCTCATGTCCGGCACGTCGCTGGACGGGATCGATGCCGCGTTCGTCGAGCTTCCTGTCTCCGCAAGAAACGACGCGGCAAACCCATTCCCGTGGCGGCTCGAGGCGTTCCTCAGCATCCCCTACCCGGCTGACCGGCGTGCCGCCATCCAGGGCGCGATCATGGATGGCTCGGCCGCAGCACTGTGTGCGCTTCACGCGAGTCTGGGCGAATGGTTCGCTGAAGCCGTGCTCGCGTTGTGCGACGAGGCCGGCTGCGACCCGGCCGCGGTCGACCTCATCGGTTCGCACGGCCAGACGATCTGGCACCAGCCGCCCACGCCGGAGCGCCGGGGCTCGACGCTGCAGCTCGGCTGTCCCGCGACCATTGCGGAGCGGACCGGGATCCCCGTGGTCAGCGATTTCCGCTCCCGCGACATGGCCGCTGGCGGACACGGAGCTCCCCTCGTCCCGTGGGTGGACCGCCTGCTCTTTGCTCAGCCGGGGAAGTGCCGCGCACTCCAGAACATAGGCGGCATGGCCAACGTCACCTGGCTCCCGCCTCGCGGCGATCCGGCTCCGATCCTCGCCTTCGACACCGGCCCCGGCGTCGCGCTCATCGACGCGGCCGTCGAGCTGGCCAGCGAAGGGCGGGCGTTCTACGACGTGGACGGCGAGCGGGCCCGGCGGGGCCGTGTCGACGGGGCGCTCCTGGCCGAGCTGCTGGAGCATCCCTTCTTCGGACTCGAACCGCCGAAGTCCACGGGCCGTGAAACGTTCGGCCGGCCACTGGTCCAGGCGCTCGCGCACCGCATCGCGCCAGCCGACCCGGCCGGATGGGACGACTTCATTGCCACGCTCACGGCGCTCACCGCGCGAAGCATTGGCGAGGCATACCGCCGGTGGATCCTCCCGCGTGGACTGGACGAGGTCGTCCTGACCGGCGGAGGCGCGTGCAATCCAACCCTCCGCGACATGATCGCCGAAGCTCTTGCGCCGGTCCCTGTGCGTGGCGGCGAGGCGCTGGGGCTGGACCCGAACGCGAAGGAGGCCGTGGCATTCGCTGTGCTCGGGTGGGCTTTCGTCCTGGGACGGCCGGCCAACGTCCCCGAAGCGACCGGCGCCTCGCACCCGACAGTCCTCGGCAGCTTCACCCCGGGCGCACCCGGCCGGCCGCTGCCCTTCGGAAGGTGAGCGCCCCATGGAAATAGCCCGGCTCCTCTTTCCGGCGATCCGTTGGGACCCGGCCTCCCAATTCGATGGCGAAGGCGCCCGGGTCGATCAGGCTCTCGCCCAGGGTGTCGGCGGGTTCATTTTCTTTGGCGGCACCGTCGATGCCGTCCGGGAGTTGACCACCGACCTCCGAATGCGGAGTGATCGACCGCTCCTCTTCGGCTCCGACCTCGAACGCGGAGCAGGGCAGCAGTTCGAGGGCGCGACACAGCTCCCTCCGCTCGCGGCGCTGGGTTGGCTCGGCGACCCCGAGATCTCCCGCCGTGCGGGTCATATCACGGGCTCGGAAGCCGTCTCGCTCGGCGTTCACTGGATCTATGCGCCAGTCGCCGACGTCGACCTCGAGCCCCGCAATCCGATCGTCGGTACGCGCTCGTTCGGCACCGATCCGGCCGCCGTGGCGGAACACGTGGCTGCCTGGATCGAGGGTTGCCGCGCCGCTGGCGCTCTCGCCTGCGCCAAGCACTTTCCGGGGCACGGGCGGACCACGACGGATTCCCACATCGAGCTGCCGCGAGTCTCGGTCGACCGACAGACGCTCGAGGACGATCTGCTCCCATTCCGCCGCGCCATCCAGGCTGGCGTGGATTCGGTCATGACGGCGCACGTCCGCTTCGACGCGCTCGATCCGTCTGGCGCCCCTGCGACGCTTTCACGGAGCATCGTCGATGACCTCCTCCGGCGGGAGCTGCGCTTCGACGGCGTCGTCGTCACCGACGCGATGATCATGGAAGGCGTGCTGGAAGGTGGCGCGGGCGAAGGTGTTGCGGCGGTACATGCGTTGGCCGCCGGGTGCGACGCGCTCCTCTATCCGGCTGACCCGGCGGGCGTCGCCGAGTACATCGCGCACGCCCTCGGCGCGGATCTCGATCCCGGCCGCGTCGACGAGGCGCTCCGCCGCGTGGAACGGGCGGCCGGCCGCACCGGCGAACCCATACGCGTGGAGCACGACTGGCAGGATGCGGCCGACTGGGCGCTCGAGATCGCGGTGCGGACCGTCCACCCGGTGCGGGGCCGTCCGGCTCTGGCCGCAAGGGCGTTGGATCTCCTGACCGTGGACGACGACGTGGGCGGACCCTACCCGCCCGGCCCGAGGGACACGTTTCCGGCCGGGCTCCGCGCCGGCCGCGAAATCCGCGAGGTCCGGGTAGCGGACGCGGCGAGGCCTCTCGTCATCGCCGTTTACGCGGACATTCGCGCGTGGAAAGGACGCCCGGGCGTCTCGCCTGCGGCCGTCCGGCGAGTCCGGGATGCGCTGCTCCTCCGGCCCGACGCGACAATCGTTCTCTTCGGTCATCCTCGCCTCGCGTCAGACCTCCCGGGCGAGAACATCCTCGCAGCATGGGGCGGTGACCGCATCATGCAGCGGGCGGCCGCATCCTGGCTACTGGCCAGGTCGACGACATAGCACTGCCGGCAAGTCGCCCGGATCGTCCGGCACCTTGAGACAG
>DATMSC010000118.1:0-3301 GCA_035565595.1 Longimicrobiales bacterium
GCCGGTGCACGGGCTTGAGCCCGTCCCGGACGTCCGGGAGCGCGCGCTGGACGATCACGCTCATCGAGTAGTCGAGAAACGACTCCCGCATCTCGTCCTCGATGTGCCGCTGGACGATCCGCTCACGCCTGGCAGGGAGCCCGTCGAACGTGTGCGGTGGTCCACCTGTCCTCATGATTCCCCCATCAGGTTCAGAACCGTACCGACGTCAGTGACTCGGCGCGGAAGATTCGGTATTCGTTCGGTATCCGCAAGCGTTCTCCAAATCCCGGTCGTCAGGCGCCCTGTTCCCGAACCCGTTCCCCAACCGATGACGATTGCAACCGGTCAGGAGGAAAAACGCCGACGATTCCCCGCCAGCCGGAGTCCTGCCGGCCAGCGGTGTAACGCCATAGCGGGTTGCGTCGCGGCACCCGCGACAAGGCTGTGCTGCTGGCGGCGATTCGGGGCCGGCAATGGGAAACGCGAACGGCTACGGATGTGGGTATGGGTACGGCGCCTTCCCCATCAGCCCTCGGACCGCAGCTCATCCAGTGCCTCCTCGAACTCGGCGGCCAGGGACGGGTGTCCGTGCGCGTATGCGGCGCGGATCCCGCGTTCGTATGCCTCCCCGGCCTCGTCCGTCCTGCCCTGCTGACGCAGCGCCCGGGCCAGCCGGCCGTACGCGTTCCCTTCGTCGTCGGCCAGCTCGAGGTATCGTTGCAGTCGTTCGACGACGAGCGCCCAATCGCCCTCCTTCTCGTGCTCTGCGGCGAGCCCGAAGAGCACGCGCGGGTCGGACGGACGGCGTTCGAGCAGCTTTTCGAGGGCGGCAATTCGCGGGTTCGTCACGGGGCACCATCTTCTGGTGGAAGGTTGGAGCGAGGGCAATCTATGGCCTCGCCGCCCGGGAAGGAACGGTTGGAACGGCACAGGGCGAGGGGGCGCATTTTCGAGCGGCGAACGCGATTGCACCGGCGTATGGGATCACCCCGCTCCGGCTCTGGCCCCGCGCCGTCCTTCGTGATATCCCGGTAGCGATCCAGCAAAACGCCCGAAAAAGGGAATTGGTGGGCATGAGCTCGGTGCTCCTGCTCGTCATCGGTCTGACCGCATTCCTGACCGGGTACCAGACGTACTCCCGATGTATTGCCCGGCGCATCTACCGGATGCATCCGACCGCGTTGACTCCGGCGCACGAGTTCAACGACGGCATCGATTACGTGCCCACCAGCAGGCACGTGCTCTTCGGGCATCACTTCACATCGGTGGCCGGTGCCGCGCCCATCGTGGGCCCGGCGATCGCGGTGATCTGGGGATGGCTTCCGGCGTTCCTCTGGATCGTCATTGGGACCGTGGTTGCGGGCGCGGTCCACGATTTCGGCGCCCTCTGGATCTCGGTCCGCCACAAGGGCCGGTCCATCGGCGCGCTGGCGGAGGGCATCGTCGGCTCCCGCGCCCGCGTTCTGTTCATGCGGATCATTTTCTTCCTGCTCCTCCTGGTGAACTCGGTTGTTGCAGTGATCATCGCGAACCAGTCATCGCCTATCCCAGCAGCGTCGTGCCCATCCGGGGCGAGCTGGTGTTCGCCGTTGCCATCGGCTACCTGATCTACCGCCGTGGGATCGGTGTTTTCTGGCCTTCCCTCGCCGCGCCTCGCCGCCGAGGTCCAGCGTCAGATCGACATCGCCCGGGTCTCTCCCGGCGCCGAGGAATCGGCCCTCTTCGAACGTTTCAGCCGGATCATCGACGGGGCTGGTGGCGACGACGTCGCCCGGCCGACCCCCGGAGTGGAGTACGACCACATCATTTTCGACACCGCGGCGACGGGCCACACGCCCAGGCTGCTCTCGCTGCCGAGCAGATGGATCTGTGGATCCAGGGCATGATAGCCCGGCGCAGGAAGTCCGCGAGGCCGACATCCACGGACGAGCCGCGCTGGAGTGGATCATCGAACGGTTGCCCGGGCACGAGCGCACGATCGCGACCCGGGGGTGACGCCCGAACGAACACGGGCAGTGCTATCGGTCTGGGAGTCGGCCAAGGGCGGTGGTGTGATCGATGACGGGTGCTGCCGCCGGCCCGGCTCGAGCGACTGCCGACTTCAATCCATGAACCGTCGCCCGACGCCGAACGAAATGGCCATGAGCACGATGAGCAGCACCCCGTAGGCCGCGGCACCGCCGAAATCGTAGCCCCGGAGCTGCGACAGGATCTCGATGGAGATGGGCCGGGTCCGGTGCGTGTAGAGCAGGATCGATGCGACGAACTCGCCGAGCGCGCCCACGAAGGCGAGGAGCGCGCCGGCCGCGAGTCCGGGGAGCACCAGCGGGAACGCGACGCGGCGCATCGTGGTGAGCCACGAAGCGCCGAGCGACGCCGCGGCTTCCTCGAGCGTCGGGTCGAACTGCCGGAAGCTCGCCAGCGCGGCGTGCGTGACCAGCGGGATGTTCCGGATGAAGTACGCCAGCGGCATGATCCAGACTGTGCCGATCAGGATGAACCGGCCGGCGAGCGGCTGGTTCGTGCTGAACGTCGTGGCGAGCGCGATGGCGAGCACGGTTCCGGGGAGCGCCCACGGCAGCACGATCAGCGCCCGCGCCAGACCTTCACCGGGGAATCGGCGTCGCGCCAGCAGGTACGCCGCCACGAACGCGAGGACCACGTTCGCCGCCGTCGCCATTGCCGCCATCCGTAGCGAGTTGACGACCGGCACCAGGCGGTCGGGGCGGCTGAAGAGCGTTGCGTAGTTCTGAACGCTGTAGACGGGCGGGAAGAGCTCGGTCGTCCAGGTCCCCTCCGGCACGAAGGACACGAGGATCACCGTAAGATGCGGCAGCAGGAGGAACGTCACGGAGCCGATACCGAGGACGCCGAGCCCCAATCGGGTCATGGCCCCGCGCAGCCCCGTTCCCCCGCCGAGCCGCCTGCGCGTGCCCGCCGTGCCCTTGACCGTGCCCGTGTACGTCCGCTGCCCCTCGTACCGGTGCAACAACACGAGGAACAGGAGCGACGAGACCGCGAGGAACATCGTCTCCACGGCGACCAGCCCCACCTCGCCGTTCACCTTGCTCGCGAAGATCTGCGTGGTCAGGACCCGGTAGCCGCCGCCGAAGATGTACGGCGCGCTGAACGAGCCCATCGATGTCATGAAGACGAGGAGTGAGGCACCGCCGAGCGCCGGCGCGAGCATGGGCAGCGTCACCCGCCGCAATGTCGTCCAGCGGGATGCGCCGAGCGCCGCCGCCGCCTCGACGTGCGCGTCGTCGAGCCGCGCGAGCCCCGCGCTCGTGAAGAGGTAGAAGTACACGTACATCGTGTA
>DATMSC010000119.1:0-3114 GCA_035565595.1 Longimicrobiales bacterium
GTAGATCAGCATCGAGCCGTGGCCGGCTGACAGCACGAAACGATCGCGATTGAACCATTCCGGGTTCTTCGGATTGTGGTTCATGAAGTCGTGCCAGAGCACGTACCCCATCGCGGCGGCGCCCAGCGGCAGGCCCGGATGACCGGAATTCGCCTTCTGGATGGCATCCATCGAAAGCGAGCGGATGCTGTTGATTGCCTTCTGTTCGAGTGCCTTGTCAACGGTGGTTGTGGTGGCCAATGGTGCATTCTCCTTGCGCTGTCTGCATCGACGCAAACTTCGGGCCGTGAAACGGTCGTCGACGACGCGTCGGTAGCCGCTTCACACGACGATAGCCACCGGCGTCAGGCGGCGGTCGTCAAGCCCCTCTCAACTACCTCTAGTATCCCACGTTGCTTCAACGAAGCATGACGCCTCGATCGGCCCGGATCGTGCCGAAAATGGCGACAACCCCCAGCGAGGGCGCGTTCAACGCCTGGCCTGAGCCTGCCGAAGGCACGTCCCCTGGTGTTGCGGTTTCAATGCAACGCGCGTCACCGTCCCGCGCGGATGTCTTCCAGGCGCCGGAGCTGGTCACCGTCGGGGTCGAAATTGTCCGGCGACAACCACGCCTCCAGCGCCGTCCGGACCGCTGGCCATTCGCTGTCAATGATCGAAAACCACGCCGTATCGCGGTTGTGTCCCTTGACGATCCGGTGCTGCCGGAACGTGCCCTCGTAGACGAACCCCAGCCGCTCGGCGGCCCGCATCGAGCGGGCGTTGGCGGCATCACACTTCCATTCCAGCCGCCGGTAGCAAAGATCGTCCATCGCGTGGCGCATCATCAGGTAGAGCGCCTCGGTCGCGGCGGCAGTCCGCTGCAGCTCCGCGCCGAGGAAGATGCTGCCGATCTCGATCACGCCGTTCGCCTGGTCGACCCGCATGAAACTGGCCGAGCCCACCGGCCTGCCGCTCAGGCGATCGATGATCGTCTCGGTGTAGAGATCCGGATCGACAACGAACCGCGCCAGCCATTGCTCGAACTCCGCCTCGTCCGGGAACGGTCCCCAGGACAGGTAGTTCCACAGCGCGGGGTCGCCGTCCCGGGTTGCCTCGAACAACCCCATGGCATGGTCGGTCACGTCGGTCGGCACCAGTGTCACGCGGGGCCCGACCAGCGGATCGGCCGTCGGCAGCTCCCGCGGCGTCCAGTCGGCCAGTGGCGCATCAGCGCTCATCGTCCCTCCTCCACGTCCTCAATGATCAGGAAATCGTTCGCCACACGTTGCGGGATGCGGATCGCCCGCACTGGATCACGCTGGATGAACGCCCACCGGGTTACGGCCCGCACCAGCACCTCACCCGTTTCGAACGAGTCGAGATCCGGGTTCTCGATGATCTCCGGGGGGCCGAATGGCTCGTCCGCGCGACGGATCACGTAGCGGCGCAGCGCGGTCGCCATCCGCATTGAATCGGGCCACGTCACCACCTCGAGGTGATCGCCCTGATAGGCGGGTCGCAGATAATCGATCTCGTGCCGCCGCGCGACGAACACGCCGCCTGCCTCGCGGTCGAGCTTGTCCTGCGGCCAGCCAAGCAGGGCAGCGTGGTCGATCGCCGCCTGCTCGAGCCAGACGAGGTAGGCAGCATTGTTGGCGTGCCCGATCGGGTCGCATTCGTTGAACCGGACGGTGATCGGCAGGCGGTAGGCGCTCACGGGCCGAACAGATTGACTCATGACCTGGCCCCGAAGACAGGATCGCATGCGGAAGGCCGCCGACCGGTCCGCCGATGGCCACGGGTGCGTTCATACCAGGCGTAGGGGACGTCCTGCCGGCGCTCGGAAAACGCCATCCTCACCATGGTCCCGCGCCGGCAATAGCCTGGGCTGAGCGAAGCGAAGTCGCGTCCCGGTGGCCGCAATGCGGCCGCATGTCGCAGGGGAGGAGCTTGCCTCCTCCCTTCTTGTCGGACCCAACGCCAAGGCGCGCGCCTCGCGCACGCCGGGCGGTCGACTCCTGCACGCCTGCGCCCTGCGGGCGCGTCGTTCCAGAGGTCCGCCCCTACGGAAACGCTACGACGCGTCATCCTTCCGCCATCCGTTTCGCTTCGAGGTCGAATATCCGGCGCAGGATCGCGATCGTCGAGGCGTAGGTCGAATCCATCCCGTAAAACGACATCCCTCGCGCGCCGAGCGTGTGCGCCCGTGTGTAGGGAGTATCCGACGCGTAATGGATGATGCCGAGGTCCATATGCCGCGACAACGGTGAGAGGTTGATCGCCTCGGCGGCCGGGTGGCGCTCCAGGAAGACATCCTCGTACAGCGCGCTCAGGTAAGGACCCGCCTCCATCTCGACCACGGTGAAGTTCCCCCGGTAGTAGAAATCGAGATACCCCTCGTTCTGAAGATAGGTGCCGAGCACCGTCACCGCCTTCTGGCTGTCCAGCGCCGAGCCAAAGGCGAGGTACGGCGCGACAGCATCGTAGTTGAAGGCATTCTCGAACCAGTAGGTGTTGCCGGAGTGCTCGTCGAACACCACGTTCGACATCATGATGTCGCCAATCCGGCCGTTGAGCGTCGCCGCCTTGCCGAGGATGTAGACGCCGAGGATAGTGTCCACCGCCGCTCCCACCTGCGACATGATGTGGTAGGCGGCCATCCCGAGCGGGTAGTTGATGTTGACGATCACTGCGTCGGAGCTGGTCGGGTCGAGCCCCTCGAGACGCGGGTCGAACCAGCGCGGATCGAGCTTCGCCAGCTCGATCACCTGCACGCCGACATCGAGCGGTCCGCTCGGTTCGAGGTAGGTGATTCCGACCGCCTCCTCCTCATCCTGGCGGACGCGGCGCTCCTTCACCATGTGAGAACCGTGGAACCAGGAACGCGCCGCGAAATAGAGCACGTTGTCCCACGCGCCCCGGGCGGTGCCGCGCTCGCGCTTGTGCAGCTCCGGCAACAGCTCGGGGTGCTGCGTTTCCCGGATGTAGTCGGTCAGCTCTCGCTCCCGGCGGCGCGACACGCCCGAGAGGACGTTGGTGATGCTGTGGGTGTTGGACGACACGAAGTAGACCGGCCGGCCCTCCAGATCCTCCCGCTGCATCACCTGCGCCACCGGATGCCACCACGCCCGCACG
>DATMSC010000120.1:0-3902 GCA_035565595.1 Longimicrobiales bacterium
CAGTACGCGGTCGTTCCGGTCGACGATCGCGGCGGCCGACCTTGCCGCGGTGTATTCCGCGGCCGCATCGCCGTAGTTCCTGACCACGGTCACGCCGTCCAGCTCGCCGAACACCGCGCCGAGCTCCCGGTGGATCGCTTCGAGCGTGCCGCTACCGGTCATGGCTGGTCCTCGCCGACCTCGAGCTGCCGGAGCATCATGCGGATGTGATGCGCGTCGGGGGCATGTGGCATGGCGTCCAGGTACCGTTCGAGATCGCGGCCGGCTTCCTCCTCCCGGCCGATCCGGGCGAGGAGGAGCCCGCGGTCCCGTATTTCAGTCGGGGAGTCCGGACGCAGGACGAGGAGCCGTTCGACGGCCGCGAGCGCGCGGGCATCGTCGCCGGACTTCGTGTAGAGACGCTTGAGGTTCGCGAGCAGCCGGGCCAGTACATCCCGCCGGCCTGCCACGGTCATGTATTCGGGCCGCAGCCGTACCGAAGCCGCGGAACCCCGGTCCAGCACCTGGAGCGCGTCGTCCTCGAACCGGATCCTGCCCCGGTCGAAGCAGTCGATCAGGAATCGCACCGCCTCACCGTTGTAGCGGACCAGGAAATGGCCGGGAAAGTTGATCCCCTGAAGCGGCAGGCCGAGCTTCCAGCCGACTTCGAGGTACACGATCCCGAGCGTGATCGGAATCCCGAGCCGCCGGTCGAGGACGTCGTTCAGCAGGCAGTTGCGCGGGTCGTAATATGCGCCCGAATTCCCGCGGAATCCTTCGTCTTCGAAGAGGACCCGGTTCAGCTCCTGGAGGATGACGAGCGGCGCCGTCTCCTCGCCGGCGCGGTCACGCACGCGGTCCGCAAGGAGCTCGAGCCGCTGGAGGTAGTGCGCCACGGAGATCTGTGGATACTCCTCCGCCGCCACGAGGAGCGCGCCTTCCGCGAGACCCTGGTCGGGGTCGGACGACGCGGCCCATGCGGCAAAGAGGGAACGGGCGGACGGTGCTGGCGTGGTCATCGTCGTGGCAGCGCCGGGCGGCCGGTCGAAGTGTTGGCGAGGCATATGGCCTACGGGCGGGTCGGCGATGGACCATCGGTGCCGTGTCGCGATTGCGAGTCCGGGCGTCGTCTACCGGAGCACTCGCGGAGGCGCCGTTCACCGCGACCCCGGGAAGGAAGGTACGCCGATTCGCGCCGGCCGGCAACGCGACCCCGCGCCGGCGGCCGGACCTGGACAGGGCTGACGTCCGGTTATGGAAGGAGGCCATTACGCCGCCTCGCGCCCCTGACCCTCGTCGTTGTCCCGGCTCAGGTCCAGCGCGGCGGCGCGGCCGCAGTCATGGCAGTAGAGGACGACGGTGTAGTTCCCCTCGGGCGGCGCCGGGATCGCCGACCCCTGCGACATTCCCTGGGCATCGAGAAAGGCGACGACCTCGATCGTCCCCGGCCCGCAGCGGGGGCAGGGCACGTCGGAAGGATCGTCGAGGTATGCGAGCGCGAGGGCCAGCCCATCTTCCATGTCGAATTCCGGTGGCCACTTCGGGTCCTGCGGATCCTGGCTCTCGCCGTTTCCCGGGTCTGGACCTTTCCCGCCTCCGGCCTGTGACATTGCGCCTCCTGGTGACGGACCAACCCTGATGAGAGCAACATCCATTCCGCCCAGGGCGAGGGCTGAGGCCAGGGCTAATGCCGGAAGAGCGCCGTTCGCGGTTCATTGGATCGCGCCCTGTGGGGCAATGCTCTCTGGCCCCTGGCCCGGCTCGACGAGGTCGAACGCCGCTCGCCGGTGGCGGCGTGACATCTCGCCGCGAGCAAAGCCCTGCCGCGAACGCAACTAGCACTGGCCTTAGCCCTCGCCCTGGCCCTGGGCCGTCCGTCAGATGTGTATCGCGCGGCCGAGCGCAGCCAGCGCCGCTTCCGCGATCGACTCGGAGAGCGTCGGGTGCGGGTGCATGGCGCGCTCCATTTCCTCGGCCGTGGTCTCGAGGTGACGGCCGACGACGAACTCGCCGATCAGCTCGCTGGCGTGAGGGCCGACGATGTGCGCGCCGAGGATCTCGCTGTAGCGCCTGTCGCGGATGACCTTGACGAAGCCGTCCGTCTCGCCGGCCGTGCGCGCGCGGCCGCTGGCGCTGAAGGGGAAGCTCCCGACCTCGATGTCGAGCCCCAGCTCCCGGGCCTTCGCCTCGGTCAGGCCGACGGATGCGACCTCTGGGTGGCAATACGTGACGCTCGGGATGTTGGCGTAGTCGACGCCACCGTGCGCCTCGCCGGCAATGGCTTCGACGCAGACGATCCCTTCGTGGGAGGCCTTGTGGGCGAGGAGCGGCGGGCGGGCGACGTCGCCGATGGCGTAGACGCCCGGGACGTTCGTGCGCATGTACTCGTCGACCTTGATGAAGCCCTTTTCGACCTCGACACCGGCCGTTTCGAGACCAATGTCCTCGATGATGGGCGCGCGGCCGACGGCCACGAGGACGCGCTCCACCTCGATTTCGCTGGACTTGCCGTCCTTCCCGGTCAGCGTGAGCTTGACGCCGTTCTCGCCGACATCAGCCTTTTCGACGCGCACGCCTTCCAAAACGTCGATGCCGCGCTTGCGGTAGAGCCTGGCCAGGAGTGCAGACGAATCCTCGTCCTCGAGGGGGAGGATGCGGTCCATCGCTTCGATGAGGGTGACCTTCGTGCCGAAGGAGGCGTAGACGTCCGCGAACTCCATCCCGATGGCACCGGCGCCGATGATGCCGAGGGTGGCGGGGGCGGCCTCGGGGAAGACGGCGTGGTCGGAGCTGAGGACGCGGTCACCGTCGATCTGGAGGATCGGGAGCGAGCGTGGCCGCGAGCCGGTAGCGATGATGATGTGCTTCGCCTCGAGCGTGCGCTCGCCCTGCTCACCGGAGACGCTCACCTTGCCGCCGCCGAGCAGCCTGCCCCATCCCTGGACCAGCTCGACCTTGTTCTTCTTGAAGAGGAAGCCGACGCCCTTGGCGCCCTGCTCCGCCACCTTGCGGGCGCGCACACCGGCCTTGCCGAGGTTCAGCTCGACCTTTCCGACCTCGATGCCGAAATCCGACAGGTGTTCCACCCGCCGCGCGTAGCTGGCGCTCTCGAGCAGCGCTTTCGTCGGGATGCAGCCGACGTTGTTGCAGACGCCGCCCAGCTTCGACGCCTCCACGCACGCCACCTTGAGCCCGAGCTGCGCGGCACGAATCGCCGCCACGTAGCCGCCGGGTCCGGAACCTATGACTATCACATCGAATGCGTTATCCGCCACGCCGCACCTCGCGGGTTCGAGTGCATGGTTTTGCCGGCATGATTCTACCTCTCGCCGCGTTGACGGACAACCACCGGAACGGGACACACGTGTGCAAACGAGGGCGGGTCGGCTGCTGAGGCAGCCTCGGACCGGCAACGCCTTGTGGCACGAATCGCGGTTCCAGAGGAACGGTCGGAACGCGTATGCACGCCACCGGCCGGCCACTCCCGCAGGGAGATGACGTGCGCGGCCCTGGGGACCTGTCAGGCGCCCCGGGTCGCACTCGAATGGCCACCGAACGAAAAAGAGAACCTGCCCGGCGAGGGGAGGTTCTCTTCTCCTATTCGGCGCGATGGCGCAGCAGCGCCCGCAGGAATGGCTACAGGAGCATCGTAGCGGGTTCTTCCAGGAAGCCCTTCAGCGTCTGGAGGAAAACCGCACCCGACGCGCCGTCGATGACGCGGTGGTCGCAGCTCATCGTGATACGGCAACGGGACTGCACCACGATCTGGCCATCCACGACGACCGCTCTGTCCTCGACAGCGCCGACGGCCAGGATCCCCGATTCCGGCGGGTTGATGATCGCAGTGAACTCCTCGATCCCGTACATGCCGAGGTTCGAGACGGAGAAGGTCGCGCCCGAGTACTCTTCCGGCTTGAGCTTCT
>DATMSC010000121.1:0-1695 GCA_035565595.1 Longimicrobiales bacterium
TTTCCGCCGGATCGAGGCCATCCCCGACGCAGCGCAGCGCCGCGTCGCGATCGGTGAGGATTCCGATGGGCCGGGCCACGTCGTCCACCACCACCAGCGCTCCGACCCGGTGGAGCGCCATGCGCCGAACCGCTTCCCGCACGGACTCGTCGGGTGCGGCCGTGGCAACCACTCTCGTGCAGATCCGTCCCGTAGACACGCGGGATGGCGCGTGCAACGCGCGTGCCCGGGGCTGAACGCGAACTCGCCCGCGACCTGCTGATCGCGGGCGAGTGATTCGGAAACTTCGCTTTCGACCCGGCGTGAAAAGTACCAGCCGGGAATGCGCTGCGGGTCAGTGATCCGCAGGAAGCGGAACCACGCGGATCTGATTCAGCCTCTCGATGTCGATCGGCAGCTCCGTCTCTCCTGCCGGATAGCCGTTCTGCTGGAGGATGTAGCTGATGATCGCGACGTATTGCTGATAGCTCAGCTCCCCCGGATTGTCCATCGGCATCTGGGTCGATATGCGGAGGAACATGTCGCCAATGGTCGCGAACTTCGCAGTTGGCGCATGCGTCCCGTAAACGAACTCCTCCAGCGTGTGGCAGAGCGTGCACCGGCTGTGGAAGATCGTACCACCCTGCTCGGCCTGCGCGGCGGTGTACACGCCGTCGAGCACCGTGTTGCCTGCGGCCCCTCCGCCTGCCTCCTGAGCGCGCGCGGGTTCACCCGCAACAACGATCAGTGCGAGCGCGACCAGCAGCACAGCGCCGGCACGCACGCTTTCCGCCATACTACGTGACATCCTCTGGACCTCCGTAATGGATCATGCGCGGTGCCGCCACCTGCTCGACGGCCGTCGCCGGGCGCCAATGTATCACGCCGGGCAAGCGGACGGCCAGTCGATCGAGCCGCAACGGTCACATGCGCCGGCCCGCGCCGGCGCATGCCTTTCAACACCGGCTCGCACCGCGTCGTTCCGCGCCGGACGTCCCGCGAAACCGCTACGCGTGCACTTCCTCCTTCTCGGCCTTCGCCGCCTGGATCACCTTTTGCGCCACGTGGGCGGGCACCTCCTCGTAACCGTGGAATCGCCGGGTGTGGTGCGCCCGTCCCTGGCTGATCGAGCGGAGCGTAGTTGCGTACTTGTAGAGCTCGGCCTGCGGCACGAGCGCCCGGAGGCGCGTCTTCCGGCCGTCCGGCTCCATCCCCTGGATCTTCCCGCGCCGCTGGTTCAGGTCGCCGATGATGTCGCCCACGTACTCGTCGGGCGTAACCACCTCGACCTCCATGATGGGCTCGAGGAGCACCGGGTCGGCCATGGCAGCCACCTTCTGGAAGGCCATGGATGCCGCGACCTGGAACGCTATGTCGCTCGAGTCGACCGAGTGGTAGGAGCCGTCATAGCACTCGGCCTCGAAGTCTACCACGGGGTACCCGGCGAGCACGCCCCGCTTCGCCGCCTCCTGGACCCCCTTGTCGACGGAGGGGACGAAGCGGCCGGGGATCACCCCGCCCACGATCGAGTCGACGAAATTGTAGCCGGCACCCGCGGGACGCGGCTTCAACCGGATCCAGCAGTCGCCGAACTGGCCACGACCGCCCGACTGCTTCTTGTAGCGGCCCTGCCCCTCCGCGGTCTTGCGAATCGTTTCGCGGTACGGGATACGCGGCTCCTCCATCTCCACCTCGACACCGTACTTGCGGCGCAGT
>DATMSC010000122.1:0-7812 GCA_035565595.1 Longimicrobiales bacterium
CAGACCGCACGGTCGTGATCGTCGCGACGGACACCGCCTCCGCAGCTTCGGTCGCCGAAGCGGCCGCAGGCGCCGGCGCGGGGGAGACGTCGGCGGCTGGCGTCGATTCCACCGGAGCCAATACCTCGACGGTGGGCTCGACCACGATTTCCTCAGCCGGCGGTGCCGCCTGCGCAACGGCCGCCGTTTCACGCTCTGGCTCGCGGGCCGCAGCCACGCGTGGGGCACTGCCACGCCCGTGCCGGCCCCGCGACTCGCCCCCGGCACCGCTCGACCTCCGGCCTCGACCGCCGCCCGGCAGCGACACCTCGTAGCTGCCATTGTTCAGACGGTGCAGGTCGATGATTTCGTGGTCGTGCGCCTGGCGGAGGAACCGGCTGAACCGGGAGTAGCCGAGGTTCGCCTCGCTCCATGATGGGTCGAAGTCGAGCATGCGCCGCTTGACGTCCGAGTCCCTCACCGCCTCGCTACCGTCCACGAGCTCGGCCACCGCACGTCGCAGCAGCTCGTAGCTCGCGTCCAGGTCGCCCGCGACGGGCGCCGCCGGCGCCTCTGCCTCCGCCGCGGCTGCGTCGTCAACCGGCGCTGCGGCCTCGACGATTTCGGCCACTGGCTCGATTTCGATCACGTCGGCCACCGGCTCCGCCGCAGCCGCGGGCGGCCGTTCACGCTCCCGCTCGCGATCGCGACCACGTCCTGAACGGCGCCGCCCGCCCCGGCTACGCGGCTCGCGCTCGCGCACCGGGCGAGACTCCTCCTCCTCGACGACGGACTCGGCCACGGCCTGAGGTTTTTCGGTCGGAGGCAGGATTTCGAACTGCCCGTTCTCGAGCTTGCGGAGGGCGACGAGGCCGCGATTGCCCGCCTCGGCGATGAACCGGTTGAACTTCGTGAATCCGAGCTCCTTCTCGTTGAAGTTCGGATCCAGCTCGACCATTACCTGCTTGAGCCGGTCGGAGCGCATGACGTCGCGGTTCTCGACCATCCGCTGGACGGCAATACCCACGAGCGTCCACGGATCCTCGCGGACGCCGACGTCCGCCTCGCCGGCACGGGTGAGGCCTGTCAGCGCGGAGTACGAGTAATACTCATCGCAGTTCTGGACGAGGAGATCCGAGGCAGATTCGCGGATCCCCACCCCGATCACGTATTTGCCGTATTCTTTGAGCTTCAGGACGAGGCTGCTGAAATCGGAGTCACCGGAGAGGAGGATGAAGCAGCCGATTTCGGGACGGGTGAACACCAGCTCGAGGGCATCGATCGCAAGCCGGATGTCGGTCGCGTTCTTCTTCGAGCTGCCGTAAGCCGGCGCGAAGATGAGATCGACCGACGCCTCGGAGAGCGGTACGATGTACTGGGGGTAGCGCCGCCAGTCGGCGTAAGCCCGCTGTACCGCAACCTTCCCCTTGATGATGTCACTGTTCAGGAGATTCTTCAGCTCCTTCGTCAGGTCGCTGCGAATCCCCATCGTGACATTGTCGAAATCGATGAGCAACGCGGCGTTGGGCGCGTTGTACACCGGGACTGGGGGGCGACCCTGATGGGGAGCCCGTGCGAATTGTGCTGACATGGTCCTCGCGTCAGATGGTATAGTTGTCGTCGCGAGGCCGCTTCCCCTCTTCGTGGACCGGGCATCTCTTCCGTGCCACCGAACCGGTGGCCGGCGGCGGGTCGCCGCGTCTCACGCAGCCGCTCACGGCTACGGATCGTTTCCGGCGTACCGGCCGTATCGCCGTTCTCCACCCGGTGAACGGATCTGGCCATGCCCACGAGATGGGCGAAGCAGCGTCGCCCACACTCACTGGCGGCGGCTCGATTCCTCCGCGCTGACGATGCGCGCGAGTTCGACCCGCCGAATCTTTCCGCTCCCCGTGAGCGGAAATGCGTCGAAAAAGCGGACGAGGTCAGGGACCTTGTAGTCGGCCAGGGTTTCCCGGCACCACGACTTGATCTCCTCACCCGTCACGATCGCGCCCTCAACGGGCACGATGCAGGCGCAGACGGCCTCACCGAGCACGTCGTGCGGGACTCCGACGACGGCTACGTTGAGTACGGCCGGATGCGCGTGCAGGCGATCTTCGAGTTCGCGCGGATACACGTTGTACCCGCCGCGGATGATCAACTCCTTCCGTCGGCCGACGATGTGGACGAATCCTTCTTCGTCCACCATGCCGAGGTCGCCGGTCAGGAAGAAGCCGTCCGCGTCGAACGCGTGAGCCGTCTCGCCGGGTTGCCGGTAGTATCCCTTCATCACTCCGGCACCCCTGATGGCGATCTCGCCAAGGCTCTCGACCGGGAGCACCGACCCGTCCGGATCCAGGATGCGGATCTCGGTGCCGGGCAACGGGCGGCCGACCGTGTACAACTGTTTCTCGAGCGGATCGCCCGCGCGCGTGATCGCGACGGTCGATGCCGTCTCGGTCAGCGAGTACGCGACCTGGACGTTCGGGCAGAGCTCCGCCCGGACCCGACGCACCACCTCGTCGCTCACCGGAGCGCCCGCCACGATACCCGTCCGCAGCGACGACAGGTCCCGCCGCGAGCGGCCGAGCTCACGAAGCTCGGTGATGAACACCGTCGGCACGCCGTAGTGCACGGTCACCCGGTGCTGCTCGATGAGGTCCAGCGCCTCGGAGGGATCGAACTCCGCCTGGAGGACGAGTGTCGCTCCGGCCTGGAGCGTACCCAGGATCCCCGGGCCGAGTCCGAACACGTGGAAGATCGTGGTGACGCCGAAGACGACGTCGTCGCTCGACAACCCGATCGACTCGCACGTGGCCGCCGCGGTCGACAGGAGGTTCGCGTGGGTCAATGCGACACCCTTGGGCTTCCCGGTCGTGCCCGAGGTGTACAGGATCGCGAACACATCCTCGACGGGGTCGACGTGCACGCTCGGCAGCGCACGCCCTTCCCCGCTCGACACCAGATCCTCGAACTGGTAGATCCGGTCGTCGTACCACAGATCCGCCTCGCCCACCGTGACCAGGTACTGCAGGTCCGGGAGCGAAGCCAGCAGCCCCTCGAAGAGCTCCAGGTAGTCGAGATCGTTGTAGGTCTCGGCGCTGACGACCACCGCGGCTTCGGAGTGGCGCAGCATGTACTGGAGCTCCTGTGTCGTATACCCCGGATTCAGGGGAACGATCACGGCACCGAGCTTCGCCGCGGCGAAGGTGGAGATGACGAATTCGGGCCAGTTGGGGAGAGCGAGCGCGATCCGGTCGCCCGACTCGATGCCGAGCTCGTGGAGTGCGGCGGCCATGGCGGCGGCGCGGGCGTCGATCTGACCGAACGTATACTTCCGGCCGCCGTAGACTATGAAACTACGATCGGCGTCTTCGGCGACACGCGACTTCAGCGCCTCTGCGACGGACATGCGACTGAAGCGCTCGACGAGCGCCATTCCACCTCCGTGGACCGACGAACCGGGCGACCGGTGCTCGATGACACAGGCCAATGGGAGAACATAGCGGCGGTAGCGAGTCGCGTCAAACGCCGCAAAGAGTTACGGCTTTGGGCGAACGCCGGCGATGCCACCCTGCCCGGTCAACGTGCTCCGTGCGACTCCAGGACCCTCCGCACGGATTCGTCATCCACGGCGATCGCCCACTCGCCGGCGGGCCCGCGGGCCACTCGACCGACGCGCTCGATCAGGGTATAGCGAATACGCGCCGAGCGCGCCTTCTTGTCTGCGCGACACCGCTCGATCACTGCGCTGGCCACGGTGCCCGGCGGCGGGGACACGGGCAATCCCAGGCGGTCGAGGACGCGCGCAATCGTATCTGTCGTCCCTGCCTCCGTCACGCCAATCGCCTCGCCGACCGCCGCCTCGAGCACCATACCCATGGATACGGCGTACCCGTGACGGAGCGTGTAATCCGAGAGCGACTCGATCGAGTGGCCGATCGTGTGTCCGAAGTTCAGCGCCTCGCGGGCGCCCGCCTCGTGGACGTCGGCGGAGACGAAGCTGGCCTTGATCTCGACGGAACGGCGGATGAGCTCGGCGAGTGTCTTCGGATCGCGGCCGAAGATGGCGTCGGCGGACTCACCGATCCAGTGCATGTGCTCGCCATCGGCGATGGCGCCGTGTTTGACGGTCTCGGCGAGGCCGGCCCGGAGCTCTTCGTCGGGCAGGGTTTCGAGCACCTCAGGATCGACGGCGACGAGCCGCGGCTGGTGGAAGGCGCCGACCAGGTTCTTCCCTGCCGGCGTGTCGACGCCCGTCTTCCCGCCGATCGAGGCGTCGACCATGGCGAGGAGCGTTGTCGGCACCTGAACGACGGGCACGCCCCGCATGTACGTCGCGGCGACGAAGCCGGCCAGATCACCGACCACTCCGCCGCCCACCGCGAGGACGCACGAATCGCGACCGTATCCGCGCTCGAGCATGGCGTCGGTCATCGCGGCCCACGTCGCGCGATTCTTGTTCTGCTCGCCGGATGGCACGCTCAGCACAGCGACGGCCAGACCGGCGGCTCGCAGGCCGGCGGCGATCGGCTCGCCGTGCGCGTCCGCAATCGCGCTGTCCACCAGCAAGGCGTAGCGCGTGGCGGGCGCTACCTTCGCAAGGTGCGCCGCCAACGTCTTGCGAAGGCCCGGCTCCACAATGATGTCGTATCCGGAAGCCGGCTTCGCCGGCAGGTCGAGACGGATCGCTCCTCCCGTCGTCATTGCTCACTCCGTGATCACGCAGAGCCCGGGGTCCCGGGCGACCGGCAGGGCAGCCGTATCGCCGAGGACGACCCGCACCAGCGGACGGTCGTCGACATCCAGTCGATCGACGGTCCCCTCCCACCCGGATTCCTCTATGATCCTGTTGAATGCATCCGCGAATGCGTCAGCGGCAGCGTGCGACCTCCATGCGACGTACCACTCGAGGCTGCCGGATTCCGAGCCGGTGTCGAGTAGTCGGTAGCGGTCACCGGCCCATTCGTGGGCGAGCCCGCGGTACGCTCCGCCAAGCGCCTCCTCCAGGATCAGCATTACTTCGAACTGCCCGAATTCGTTCTCGTACGCCGCTTCGGCGCCGGTCCAGGCAGCGGCATCGCACGAGAAATCGAGGACAACGGGCTCGGCTCGATCGTCCAGGAACCGTTCCGTGGTGTGCAGGACCTGCTGCGAGGACTGCGGTAGCAGCTCACCGAAGGGCGGAGGCCGGTCCGGGAACGCCTTCCAGAGTTCCTGCACGTATCCGGCGCCTTCCGCATAGGGGAACATCAGGACCTCGCGCACGTATCGCGGCGCTGCCGAGAAAACCGGGAAGGCGCTCCGCTCGGCCTCGGCCGCAGGTCGCATCTCCACGCGCAGGTTCGGGAGCGCATCCACGCTCATCGGCCCGGCTCCGAGCTCTTCCGCGGTGAGCGCGAGCGTGACCAGCACCGCGTGTCCTTCTATGGCGGCCGCGGCCGCAAGCTGCCGGTCGTTGCCGCGATCCGGGTCGAGCAGCGAGTCCAGGTCGACGTGCTGGCCCTGGAGCGCGTGTACCAGTTCGTGGGCGACGACTGTGCGCAGTTCCGCCGCGGGAACGCCGTCCATTACGTACAGCGTGGCGGTAGGGGGATCGTAGTAGCCGAGCACCTGCTCTGTGTACAGGTCCAGCAGGAGGGTACGCAGGTCGATTCCGGGCGGGAGGAGGCCGACCAGCTCGTAAACGCGCGTGATCGCCTCCACCTGGCCCGGTCGCCAGCGCTCGTCCATCCTCTGGACGACGTAGTCGCGCAACTCCTCGCGGCTTCGGGGCTCCACCCGAACCGGCGCGATCGCCTCCAACCCCGACAGCCGCTCGAGTGCGGGGAGCATGGATACCACCAGCTCTTCGGCGCCGGGCTGACCGCATGCCGGGAGCGCGAGCAGCAATGCTGTGAAGACACCGAACCCGACCGACCTCACGCCCCGTCCTCCTCGAGCAGCTCGGCGCCGTCGAACAGCTTGTGGACTCGTGCCGGCACGAGCTCCGCTCCGAGCTGGTTGCGAATGCTCCGGCCGGTGACAGGGTGTATCCGCTCCGGGTCGAGCTCGGCGAGAGGCAGCATCACAAAGGCCCGGTCGAGCATGCGCGGGTGGGGCACCTCGAAGTCCGGCTCCCGGATCACGAGATCGTCATAGAGCAGGAGATCGATGTCCAGGGTGCGGGGCGCGTTGCGGATAGCCTCCACGCGCCCGAGCTGCCGCTCGATTTCACGAACGCGCTCGAGGAGCGCGCGCGGCGCAAGATCGGTCGACACGCGAACCACCAGGTTCCAGAAATCCGGCTGCTCGCGTATGCCGACCGGCTCGGACTCGTAGACGGAGGAGACTGCCTCGATCGTGGCAAAGGCGCCCAGCCGCGCGAGCGCACGGCGCAGGTTCCGGCGCCTGTCGCCTATGTTGGACCCCAACCCCAGGTATGCGATTGCCATCGTCACCGGCCACCGAAGAGCGACGCGGGCGATCCGACGCCGCAGTCGGTCACGCGCGGCCGTATCGGTCTTCCAGGCGCACGACGTCATCCAGGTCCGGTGTCGAGACCTCGAGCACGTCCACGTCGGTGATCGCTTCCATCCGGTGCACAGTCCCGGGTGTCACGTGATAGCTCTCACCGGGGCCGAGCGGCACCTCGCGCAGAGCGTCAGCAGATGGACCGACCAGGAACCGCATCCGGCCCGACAACACGCATATCGTCTCGTCCTTTCGCTCGTGGTACTGCAGCGAGAGCGCGTGCCCCGCGCGGATGTGCAGGATCTTGCCGACGTATCGATCCGTCCGGGCCCAGATGAGCTCGTGGCCCCAGGGTTTTTCGACCCGAATCGTGGACAATCTGTGACTCCCGGAGAAATGTTCGAAGTGGCTCGCCGGCTGGTACACCGGCACCCGCTACGGAGAGCCGAAGACATTGCGGAACTTGACGGTCCAGTCCTCGCTGCTGAACACCCGGTAGGGACCCGGCGAAGCTGGCGCAGCGTTGGCCTCGAGGGTGACCTCGACGCCGACGTAATCGCCGAACCTGCCGACATCGGCTTCGGCGAGCCGGAATGCGCCGAAACCCCTCTCGTCCAGTGGCAGCGTGCCCGCATAACGCTGCGCTCCGCCGCCGGCCGGTTTGAGCCAGAGCTCGTAATGGAAACCTGCGGGGGGGACGGCTGCGCCTTCGGCCGCCACGACCAGCGTGTCCCGGTAGAAGCTGCCTCTCAGGGTACCGCCTGGCGCGAACGTTTTCGACTGCTCGACAGCGTCGAGCGCGAACGACCCGAACCGGATCGTGCCCGTCGGAATGTTCAGGTTGTCGAGGAAGTCGTCGGGCGTGCCGCGATGATCGACGTACCTCGCCCAGAAGGCCGGCGGTGCCGGAGATCCGCTAGCGCCGTCGAGCTGGACCGCGATGGCCACGTGGTCGAAATCGCGGAGGCGAGCCCCACCCAGCGTCGCGTCGCTGACTTCCAGTCGGGTAGTCAGGTCGAGACCGCCCCGCCAGGTTGCGAAAGTGCCACCGGGGATCGTCTGCCCATGCTCCACGAACGTCAGGTTCCCGACGGCCGGCACGGGCGGCTGTTCCGGTCGTTCGGAATTGTACAGCCACGCCTTGTAGACTGCATCGCCGAAGAGCTCCGGCAGCCCTTGCACGGTGAGCTCGATGCGGTTCGGCACGCCGCGGAACCCGGGGGTGACCGCCAGCTCCGCCTCCGTCAGCGCAGCAGACGGAAATGGCGCCAATGCGTTGTCGATGACTCTGCCGGTGTCATCGATGTCCGGCCCTACCTGTGCCCGCAGCACCGGTGGCCCGGCAGGGACGGGATCCTCCGCCGTGCCCTGGCCGGGGATGATGAGTATGTAGTTGTA
>DATMSC010000123.1:0-1906 GCA_035565595.1 Longimicrobiales bacterium
GGACGTCACCGAGGAGATCCGCTCACCCGAGGTCGACACGCACGTCTCTCGCACGGCGAGCATCCCCGCGGTCCGCGACTGGTTGCTCGGCCAGCTGCGCGCGGCGGCGAGCGCCGGCGACCTCGTGACCGACGGCCGCGACATGGGCACTGTCGTCTTTCCCGATGCCGACATCAAAGTCTTCCTCACCGCCGATCCCGTGGCGCGTGCTCGCCGCCGCCTGGCCCAGCGCGGAGAGAACGACCCCAGCCGCGAGCAGATCGAAGAGGAAGTCCGCAAGCTGCTCGACCGCGACCGCCAGGACAGCGGTCGCGCCACGGCGCCGCTCCGCCAGCCGGAAGGCGCGGTCATCCTGGACACCTCCGCACTCACCCTCGAACAGCAAGTAGAAGTCGTCGCGGACCTCATCCGCGCGCGCCGATTCTCGGGCACCTGACCCTCTGTGGGGGTGCGGCTTTTTCGAGGACTCGAGGTCACCGCATGGGCCTGACTCCCTACCCGCTGGAGAGGCCGCTTTACCTTGACGGTCGGGAGTATCCCGGATATGTTCAAGATTTACGGACGCATCCGGCGAAACCGGAACCTCCGCGGCCACGCACTGGGGCGTTGCGCGCGGTCTGGCGTCTCCAACCTGCCTGCCGGGTCTCGCTCACCACGGGGTTTTCGGGAGGCGGAGGCACCCAAACCGATGGCGGATAGCCACGACCTTCAAGATCAAATCGAAACGCAACCGGTAGCCGACCAGGAGTCGGCCCCGTTACAGGCATCCACTGCAGCGCCCGAGGGCGTCGATGGGCCTGCGGCTGCGGGCAGGCGGCGCAAGCCGGCCCAGCCGACTTCGCCCATGGCCGGTGCCATGGTGGACGAGGACGAGTACACCCTCGACGAGTTCGAGCAGATGCTCGCGATGTACGACGAGACGCTCTCGAACATCGAAGAGGGGGAGATCGTCAAGGCACACGTCATCCGCGTGACGGACAACGCGGTGATCCTGGACGTGGGATTCAAGAGCGAGGGCTCCGTCCCGATCGACGAGTTCAAGAATCCCGAGGAGCTGAAGCCCGGCGACGAAGTCGACGTCTTCCTCGAGAGTCTCGAGGACCAGGACGGCGTCGTCGTCCTGTCCAAGAAGAAGGCCGACTTCCTGCGCGTCTGGGAGAAGATCAAGCACGCGTACGAGAACGATCAGAAGGTCCCGGGCACGCTCGTCCGGAAGATCAAGGGTGGCGTAACCGTCGACCTCATGGGTGTGGATGCGTTCCTCCCCGGTTCGCAGATCGCGCTGCGCCGTGTGCCCAATATCGAGGATCTGATCGGCCAGACCTTCTACTTCAAGATCATCAAGCTGAACAAGCGCCGGCGCAACATCGTGGTCAGCCGGCGGGTGATCCTGGAGACGGAGCGTGCGGAGAAGCGCGAGAAGCTGGTCAAGGAGCTCCTCGTCGGCCAGGTCCGACGCGGCGTCGTGAAGAACGTGACGGACTTCGGCGCGTTCATCGACCTGGGCGGTCTCGACGGGCTCCTGCACATCACCGACATGAGCTGGGGCCGCGTGGGTCACCCGTCGGAGATCGTGCATATCGGCGACGAGATGGACGTCAAGGTCCTGGACGTGGACTGGGACCGCGAGCGCATCTCGCTGGGGCTCAAGCAGTTGCTGCCGTATCCGTGGAAGGACATCGAGCGGAAGTACCCGGTCGGCGTGCGGGTGCGTGGCAAGGTCGTCTCGATCACCAACTACGGCGCGTTCGTCGAGCTGGAGAAGGGTGTCGAAGGGCTGGTCCATATCAGCGAGATGTCGTGGACGCGGAACGTCAAGCACCCGTCCAAGCTGGTGTCGATCGGTGACGAGATCGAGGCGGTGGTCCTCAAGGTCGATCGTGACGAGGAGAAGATCTCGCTCGGC
>DATMSC010000124.1:0-5762 GCA_035565595.1 Longimicrobiales bacterium
TACGCCAGAGCACGATCAGGGCGAGCAGAAGAATCGCGACCGCCAGCCACGCCTTCCAGGGCCGCTTCGGATCGGCATACGGATCGACGAGCGAGCGGCTCGCGCCGCTGGGCAGCTTCGCGATCCCCGTGAGCGCCTCGCCGAACGGGATGTTGATCCGTGCACGCGCGTTCACAGCCCACCCGTTCGCGTCGAGCAGCGGACCGATGTTCCGCCGGCGCAGCGTCAGATACGCGAGGAGCATCGACGGGCCGGAGATGAGGAGGAGTATCCCGGCCAGCGCGAAAGGTATCAGGTACCAGGGCAGTTCGAGGATGTTGGCGAAGATGGCGGCGAGCGCCGTGCCGATGGCGCCGATGGCCAGCCCGATCGCGGCGAAGATGCCCGCGAACTTGGCGATGTCGAACGCCTGAGCCGCGGTTGGCGCCGCGCCCGCATTGTCCGTCACCTCGCCGATCTTCTCGGTCGTGGCGGCTTCCACCTTCGCCTCGCGCTCCTCGCCGAATTTTCGGATCTGGTTCTCGACAAACCTCGCCGTGCGGCGGTACGGCGCCCAGAACGCCTGGCGGATGCTCACAGGCTGCTCGACGACCTTCACCACCGTTGCCTTCCAGTCGCGCCCCGCCCGGTCGACGAAGAGGCCGTGGCGCCCCGGCACCATCAGCTCGTCCACCTCGCCGCCCGTGAGCGCGGCCGCGATGGTGATCGGCGCCTCGTCCTTGCGCTCGCAGGTGCAGTAGACCAGGAAGCAGCCGCTGAACGGCGCGAGCGCGGCGTGGCGGTCCATGTCGGGTACGCGGAGCACCAGCTCGCAGCTCCGCTGATCGATGTAGAGCGTGCCGGCCTGGAAGATCGCCTTGTTGTCCCGCTGATAGAAATCGCTCAGCGACACGAAGTTGCGGAGCAGCGTGACCAGATTGCGCTGGTAGCGGGTGAGCCGTTCCGTGGCGAGCACTGTCGCGGCGGAGGTCTCGGCGGTACGGTCGCGCTCGATCAGTTCCGCCAGCCGGTCGCGGGTGTCTGCGCCCAGGATCTCGCGCAGGTGCTCCGGATCGAGCGCGCTCACGCCGGTCTCAGGGCGGTCAGCGATCCACTGGCGGTACGGTTCCAGGGCAGCCTTGAGGGACTCCCACTCCGCCGCGCTCAGCGCATCCCGGTCCCCGAGCAGTGGCGTTACCACCTGTTCGTCGAAGGTGCGGATGGCGTCGGCCCACGCCGGGTTGATCTCGTCGCCCAGCGGGAGCGGCCGTCCGGCAGAAACCGTCGTGAGCGGCAGTGCGGCGACAGCGTCGTCGGTCGTGTCGAGCACGCGCTCCGCGAAGCCCGCGTAAACGGCCTCGCCGACATTGAGCGCGGCTTCGGCCCGAGCATCGAATGCGGCGAGTCTGCAGCGCGCGAAGTAGTCGTCGATCTTGGCGCGGACCGCGTCGAGCGCCGCTGCCGCCGCCGGCGTCGCATCGCCGAGCGGCAGGAGCGATGCGGCCTCCGCCCGCACGCGGTCGTGCCACTCCAGATACGCCGCGGCCTGGTCGAAGAAGGCGTCGACCTCGGCAATCGTGATCCCCTGCGCGCCGCTCCGGTCCGGCGCGCCGCCCACAGTCATGAGGATTTCCACTATGACCCGTCGGAGATCTTCATCCGGGGCCAGCTCCGGCGGTGCGACACCGTCACCGTTGAAGTGGTCGGGTGTGAAGAGGCGGGTCGGGTCCGCGAAGTCGTCGACGCCGATCGAAGTCGCGTCCGGCTTGCCGAGGTACGCCAGCGACCTCCGGGCGGCGGCGAGGATGGCGGCGCCTTCGGGGTGCGATTCGTCGATCTATTCCAGCGCGAGATCGCCTCCGCGGAACAGGACACCCGGATCCTTGAGCACGGCGCACGCCCACTCCACCGCGGCGAGGATCTCTGGGACGCGGATCTGCCCGTCGCCATCCGTGTCCATCAGCTCGAGCGTGCGCTGATCGAACTCGAGGCCCCTCGCCGGGCAGCTCAGCACCGTCCAGAGCTTGGGATCCAGCGTCCGCAGATTGAGGAGGTCCTCGCCCGACTGCAGCGCGACCTGATCGAAGCCGCCGGAGCGGAAGAAGCGCCAGCGGTGGGTCGAGCTCGTCGTGTCCGCCTGCGTCATGTCGTCATGTCTCCGGAGAATGGTGGACCCGCGTCGCGGACGGATGGTTGCCAACCCGCGAGCGCCTGGAGCTCCCTGGTACAGTAGACTTGGGTTTTCTGACGGATCCGGGGCGCCGTTGGTGGCATCCGGCCGGCAGTCCCTGCGCGGGTCGCCGGCGCATGATGCCACATCGTAACGGTGCATGAGGATGGGCCGCGGGGCAAGGGGGCTCATCGCCGGAGCGCTCCCTTGCCCCCACGCTCCACGGCGGCTTAGGTTGGACCCGTTGTGCGGGGCTCCACATCGCCCCGTTCCAGCCAGCGGCTCCCACTCCGGATGCGAGAATGGCGGACAGGCGCGACGAGGCGGAGAACTCACCGATCGCCCCCGATCCGGACCGGCATTCGGGCACGTCGACGACGGCGCTCGAGGAGCGGATCCTGCTCCTGGAATGCCGGCTCGAGCAGCAGCGGTCGCAGCTCGAGGCTGCCCGCGAGGAAGCGGATCTCGCCCGTACGCGGCTCGCGGAGGCCGCGGCGCGCGAGGCGGGGCACGCGCACCGGCTTGCCGCACTCAGCGATGAGCTGGCCGCGGCAAGGGCCGAAAACGCGTCGCTTCACCGGCAGCTCGAGAGGTCCGAGGCGCTTCGCGCCGAGCTGGAGGGTCAGCTCTTCGAGTCCGGCGCGCGGGAGGACGTCGAGGAGCTGGTCCGCCTCCGCCGCGAGCTGCTTGTCGAGCGGAACCGCGCCGAGGCGAGCGAGCGCGCGGTGGCGCGGTTGCGGGAACGCGTCGAGGAGCTGAGGACGAGCCGCGAGGCGATTCTCGCCCGCGTCGCCGAATGGCAGCAGCTCGTGCGCCGCGACGGCCCCGAAGCCGTCGATCTCTCCCGCTACCTCTCCGAGCTGCGTCGCGAGATCCTGGAGCTGGAGTTCCGCTTCGAGGCGGCGGAACGCCGGGAGGCAGTGTACCGCCAGCGTCTCGCACTGGCCGGGGTCGACCCGGATTCCGAGCCTCCGTCCGCCGATGGCGCCGAGCCGCCGGCGATCGTGGATGCATCGAGTCCGGCCGCGGATTCCCCGGATTCCGGCGGCGCGGTTCACGAGCCGGAGCTTTTCGACGCGCCAGAGATCGACGAATCGGTTGCGGCGGCTGAGGCTGTCGAGATCGACGCTGCGCTCGCGGATGGTGCTGCGTCCGACGAGGTGATGGCGTCGAGTCCCGATGCGGAAGACGTCGTTGCCGAAGTCACGGCCGCCGGTGCCGAGGCCGACATCGACCTGCTCGTGGTGATCCCGCGCGACGAAGGCGCGACGGGTGAGCTGGACGCGCTCGGTCCCGCGCCCGCCGACGCACCGGAATCCATCATCGACGCGCCGGACGCCGCGGACGCCGTCGGTCCCGAGGATCCATTCGCCATGGGCGAGGAGGATGTCGAGGCCACGACGTTCGAGGCCGACGCCCCGGTCGAGGTGACAGCCGCCGCGGCCGAGGATGCCGCCGTCGACGAGGAGCCCGATGTCGCCGCGCACGCGCTTGCCGACGGTGAAATCGACGTACCGGCGCTCGAGAGCGAAGATTTCGTCGCGGCCGAGGCAGTCGCCGCGCCGGATGCCGGAGCTGAAACGGCGCCGGATGGCGACGTCGATTCCGCCGCCCAAACCGTGTCCGCCGCTTCGCCGGACGCGCCAGTGGATCCCGAGCCGTTTGCAGCCGCCGATGCTGCACCGGAGTCCGTGGCCGAAGCCGACGCCGGGCCCGACTCCGGTCCCGAGCTGGCGGCTCCGGCGGACGCCGCGGCGGAGGTCGGGATCGAGGCTGCCGCGGAGGACGCCAGCACCGAATCGCTGGCGGAAGTCGCCGCGGAGCTCGATGCGGATGCTCCGCTTGCCGCGCTCGCCGATGCCTCGCCGGATCTGCCGGCGGCGCCGGCCGCACAGGCTTCTGGCGACGTGGAGCCGGAGGAAGAGCCGGCCGTTGCGCCCATCGCCGGCGACTCGGACGCGCCGGAGTCCGTGGGGATTCCCGGCGTCACTGACGCGCTGGTGGCGGCGCTGGCGGCCGCGGATGTGACGTCGATCCGGACCGAGCTGCGGCGGTGTCTTCAGGTCTGTCTCGAAAAGGACGTCCTCGAGGTGATCCGGCCGTGGACGGCATCGGAGCCGGCGCCGGTGCGAGCCGCCGCCTACGAAGCGCTGGGGCTCCTCCTCGTCCGGAACGCGGCGGCGCTCGAGCCGTTCATACGGGCGGGTCTGGCGGATCCGGACGGGCGGGTCCGCAGGCGAGTCGTGCTCGCGGCGGCCGCGGCGAGGGGGCTGCCGCTGCGGTCGCTGCTCTCGGCCGTCCGGGCCGACAGCGATCCTCAGGTTCGACGCGTCGTGCGCGAGATCCTGCGGTTCGCGCCGCCACAGCCGGGTGAAGTCGTAGGAAGCGCCGGCCGCGGAAACGGTTCCGCGCCCGGCGTGGTGGGTGCCGCGAGCCCGCTCCCATGAGCGCGCGTGAGACGCCCCTGATCCGACCGCGGAGTTGATACCATGGAGATACGATACCGCCGGGAGGATGTCGCGAAGATGCTCGGTCTGACGGCCGAGGAGATGGCGCAGGCGGACGCGCGCCCCGAGCTCGCGTTCCTGGGCGGCACGCCGGAGGTCTACGGGCCGGAGCACATCTCCGCCTACCGGAAGGTGCTCGGTCTCTATCCGCCCCGTCGTTCGCAGCGCCGCCAGCTCTTCCTGAACTTCAAGGGCGGGACAGGCAAGACGTCGCTGTCGGTAGCGTATGCGTACCGCATGGCCGAGTTCGGGTACCGGGTGCTGCTGATCGACCTGGATTCTCAGGGTCACGCGACGCAGCACCTGGGGATCGACGGCGAACAGTGCGAACGTACGCTCTACGACGTCCTGGTGCACCGCGTCCCCCTCGAAGAGGTCGTGCTCCACACGCCACTCGACGAGTTCGACCTGATCCCCGCCAACCTGGGGATGACCACGGCCGACATGGCGCTCATGCCCATGGCCGGGCGCGAGTTCAGGCTGGCGAAGGCGCTCGAGGCCGTGGCCGGCCGCTACGACTTCATCGTGATGGACGCGCCGCCGTCGTTCGGGCTGCTCAACCTCAACGCGCTGATTGCGACGGACGACCTCTTCGTCCCGGTGCTCCCCGATTTCCTGTCGTTCCGCGGGCTCAAGCTGCTGTTCGAGACGGTGGGGGAGCTTGAAGAGGATCTCGGCCATTCGCTCCAGCGTATCTTCATTGTACTGAACCAGTACAATCCGACGACGCGCATCGCCCGGGAAGCGAAGAGCGCGCTCGAGACCCACTATTCGGAGTACCTGTTGAAGACGATCGTGCGCCAGTCGACGCAGTTCGCCCAGGCGTCCAGCGAGGGGATGCCGATCTCGGCGTACGCGCCGTCGATGAAAGGCGCGGAGGATATCGACGCGTTGATCGATGAGGTGCTGCGCTATCCGGTGCCTGACGCGCAGCAGGAGAGGATCGCATGAAGAGCGGCTTCGACGCGAACGTCCCCAGCCGGAAACCCCGCACCGCGATCGGGCGTGTGCTGACGGAGCTGACAACAGAGCCGGAGGTCGAAGAACCGGAAACTTCGGTCCACGCGGGTGACGGGGCCACAACCGCGGAGCGGACGGGTGGCGCC
>DATMSC010000125.1:0-5236 GCA_035565595.1 Longimicrobiales bacterium
CGTGGTGGTGGGTGTTGAGGAGGACGTCGACCGGGCGGCCGCCGGCCCGCGAGCCGAGCCCATCGAGGAACGCTTGCGCGGAGTCCGGGAACTGCGCGTCGACCACGACGACGCCACCGTCGTTCACCAAGTATCCGATCGTCCCGCCGCGTAGCGTGAAGTAGCCGACGCCGCGGCGGATCGGGGTGAACGCAGGCTCCTGTCCGGGGGCGAGGAGGATGCGGGCCAGCGCGGGGCGCGCGAAGGCGGCGGCGAGGAGTCCGGCGAAGGAGGTGGCGAGGAAGTCGCGTCGCGAAGTCGACATAGCTGTATCCATCCAGCTGGATCGTTCGAGTCGTCGCCGGGGAGCCGCGAGCGCGCGATGTTCGTGGGGACCGCCGTGCGACGGTACGGGAATGGACGGCTGTCCACCAGTGTACGCGCTCGCGCTGGGGTGGGCAAGGGGTCGCGTGTCCCGGTCCGGGGGGACGACTTCGAAGGTGTTGGAATCCGGGCGGCGCGGTCGTAACTTCGAGGGAGGCCGGGCACGGGGTGGTGGCCCGCGCCCGGGATCGGGGTGCCCGGGCGTCGTCGTCTGACGACATTCGGGGTGCCCCGGAAGGCATTTCCGTTTCCCCTAATCCAGCCACAGCAGCAATGGCAGCAAAGTCGGATCCAGTGAGTGGAGCCCGGCCCGAACGGAGCCGGATCTCGGACGACGCGGTACAGCGCGCCACCGGGCGCGCCTGGGACGAATGGTTCCGCTGGCTCGACGAGCGGGGCGCGGTTGCTCTTTCCCACAAGGAGATCGTCGCGCTCCTGCGGGGGGAGGGCGAGGTCGGGAACGGGTGGTGGCAGCAGATGGTCACCGTCGAGTACGAGCGGGCGCGGGGGCTGCGGGTCGAGGGGCAGACCGCTGCGGTGGGGTTCGAGATCGGGGTGAGCAAGACCATCCCCCTGCCAGTCGACGTCGTGTGGCGCCGGCTCACCGGGGCGGAGGGGGTGCGCGCGTGGTTGGGAGAGGCGACGTCGTCTATCGGGTTCGAGGCGGGGGAGAGCTACCGGTTAGCCGACGGGACCACGGGGGAGGTGCGGGTGGTGGTTGCGGGCGATCGGTTGCGTCTCACCCGCCGGCCCGAGGGGTGGGCCCGCGCGGCGACGGTACAGATCAGGTTGGCGGCCAAGGGGGAGAAGACCGTCGTCACCTTCCACGAAGAGCACCTGCCGAGCGCGGAGGAACGGGAGGCGCGGCGGGGGCATTACAAGACGGCTCTGGGGAAGATCTTCCCAGCCGGCGGATGACATGGCTGAAGCGCGTATGGGAACGTGGTACCGATACGCTGGTTAGTGGGATCAGAGCCTGATCGTGATCGTGGACCTAATAGTCGACGCGGAGGAGGCCTTGGACCAACAACCTCTCTCCTTCCGCCAGATGTTTCCGAACGAACTCCTCGCAGTATTTCCGCTCTAGAGCCTTGGTGATGCCACAGCGTTTCAGTGCCTCGGCTAGAGAGCGCGCACCGCGCAGCGTCGAAGGCGTATGTTGCCTGTATCGCGGCGCCATCTGCCGAGATGAAGCCGATACCGGATTTTTCTTCGAGGAGGCGTAGGTAGGTGAGGGCCTCCAACTCGCCGGCATGGAGGCGGTCACGGATATAGGGGTGAAGCAGCGCGATGGTCGTCGCCAGTTCCGTCGCGCTCGCCTCGAAACGCTCGATCAGGCCGGATTCGATATGATGGTCGAGACCGATAGGCCTTTGGTTGCCAACGGAGTCGTGATAGAACCTTGCCTCGCCTATGACGATCGTCGGAACGACGATGTGGTAAGATTTGCAGAGCTGATCCCACCCCTCGCAGGCGAACGCGCCGATCACCGCGCCTGCATCAAGCAATAGTAAGCGTGGTTTCCGCCGCATCGGCCAACCCTGAATCCGGAAGAGGGAATGATCCGAGCGGCTTCTCCAGGAACTCCGCCAGCTTCGACGGTCCTATGATTTCGCGTTCGTAAGCTTGTTGGGCGAGTCTGAGGTAGCGCTCAGGGAAGGTGTCGGGAGCGTCGCCCCAATGAATATGCCTGCTGTGTCGGTCGAGGGTTTCGAACTCTGGATCTTCTAGGACGCGATCCACGGTCTCCTGGTGGATGTAACGTAACTTGGCAAGGCGATACAGCAACGCTTGCGTCGATACTCCGAACTTGCGGGCGAGGTTGATGAGATCGACGTACCGTATAGACCCCTTGTCGGCCCGGGCGTCCATGTATTTGCCGAGGGATTCTTCTGGGAGCAGCAGATTCGCTGCGAAGGCGTTGGCGAACTTCTCGAGCTGCTCGAACCATTCCGGTTCTTCGCCCACTGCGGCATCCCGGGCCCACGCTTCCTCGACCGAATCCCAAGTGATCAGGTGGAAGAGCTCGTGTGCCAGGCTGAAATTCCGGCGCCATGGGGCTTCCGACGCATTGAGCAAGACAGCGGCGCCGAAGTCTCCACGTACGCACGCTGCTGACGAATCCCCGTCCACTTCTTCGGTCAGGGGCTCGTAGAAGATCTTGACGCCGTACGTCTCTCCGAGCGTCGTCAACAAGGATGCCGCGGGAATGTTGCCCAGATCCAAGATCCTGCGGTACCGATCGGCTAGATCCTCGACCGATCTGTAGGTCGCCTGCGTGGGCTCGAACTCCTCGTTGGGCAGCGTCGAAGGCGAGGTCTCTCCGCACCACTGCTCCAGCTGGGCGTACCGCCTTGCTCGCTCGATGAGTTGTGCCTCCCTACGCCCATCCTTACCTAGACTCCCACGGCGCCAGAGCACTCGGATCGGGGGCGTCGCAGTGCGTAGCCCGAGGAGCACATCGATATCGGTGTGCAAGGCCCGGGAGAGTTGTACCAGTTCCCACGCCTTCACTTCCCGCTGACCACGCTCGATGTCCGAGATGGTCTGCAGGTTCGCGAAGCCGGCCAGCTCCGCGAGGGTCTGCTGGGTGTAGCCCAGAGCTTCGCGCGCGGCGCGGATGCGTTCGGCGATGGTCTGCTTGTCGGTCATATGGTTCCGGAGGGTGGATTCGAACCTAAGGTAATATCCTGCGTTCTCGGGTTCAAGATTTTCTTGAATGCAGGTTCCGGGCCAATGCTCTCACTATCCAACGAGGGCTGGTTTACGGGCGCCTTGTACCGTCGAAGCATGCAGGATCGACCACAAGAGAGCGATTTTGTGCCACGTCGGGCGAGCAAGAACGAGCAGGATAAGGGATTATCGCATCTCGCCACAGCCTCGAACCAGGCCGTGGCGAGATCGATCAATTGTTACCGTCGTAATCCTCCCGTATAATACTGCCAGCATCTGCCTACGACCCAAGGAGTCCCGGGCGCCGCAACTCACAACCAGATCCGGCGTTCCGGAACTCACTCTTCGAGAATCACGAAGCATGGCGAAGTTGACCCTACCCCAACTCGAACGCCACCTCTTCCGCGCTGCCGACATCCTGCGCGGGAAGATGGATGCGTCCGAGTTCAAGGATTACATATTCGGTATCCTCTTCCTCAAGCGCGCGTCCGACGTATTCGAGGAGCATTACGAACGGGAGATCGAGAGGAACCTCGCCAAGGGCCGCTCAATGGAGGAGGCGCTGAAGCGGGCCGAGGACCCGGACCGCTACGCCGACACCTTCTTCGTCCCGAAGGAGGCACGTTGGAGCTGGATCCGGGACGAGTTGCACAAGGACATTGGCGAGGGGTTGAACAAGGCGCTCGCGGCGCTGGAGGAAGAGAACCACTCGTCACTAGAGGGAGTCCTCACATACATTGATTACAACCGCAAGGTCGGGAACACTCGCCTGACGGACAGCCGGCTGCGCGAGTTGATCGTGCACTTCAACAAGTACCGCCTGCGGAACGACGACTTCGAGTTCCCCGATCTCCTCGGCGCCGCCTACGAGTACCTGATCGGCCAGTTCGCCGACTCGGCTGGGAAGAAGGGGGGCGAGTTCTACACCCCGCGGGACGTGGTCCGGCTAATGGTCAGGTTAATCGACCCGAAGCCGGGGATGCGGATCTACGACCCGACGGTCGGGTCGGGCGGGATGCTGATCCTGAGCCACGAGTACGTGGAGGAGCATGGCGGCGATGCCCGTAACCTCGGACTCTACGGCCAGGAGCTGAACGGCGCGACCTGGGCGATGTGCAAGATGAACATGATCCTGCACGGGATCCAGGGCGCCAACATCCAGAACGGTGACACCCTCGAGGAGCCCCTACACCGCGAAGGGGGCGAGTTGATGCGCTTCGACCGGGTGATCGCCAACCCGCCCTTCAGCCTGAACTACAACCGCGCGAACATCACCTATCCCGAGCGCTTCCGGTACGGTTGGGCGCCGGAGTCGGGGAAGAAGGCGGACCTGATGTTCGTCCAGCACATGCTCGCCGTCCTCCGCCCCGACGGGAAGATGGCGACCGTCATCCCGCACGGTGTCCTCTTCCGTGGCGGCGCGGAGAAGGAGATCCGGAAGGGGATGTTGCAAGACGACGTCGTCGAGGCGGTCATCGGGCTCCCCGCCAACCTCTTCTACGGTACCGGGATCCCCGCGGCGATCCTCGTCTGTCGGCCCCCGGGGGCGAAGGAGGAATCGCGGCGGGGGAGGGTCCTCTTCATCAACGCCGACGCCGAGTACCACGCCGGGCGCGCGCAGAACTTCCTCCGCCCCGAGCACATCGAGAAGATCGTCTCGACCTACGAGGCCTTCCACGACGTCCCCGGGTACGCGGCCGTCGTCTCCATCGAGGAGATCGAGGCGAACGACTGGAACCTCAACATCCGCCGGTACGCCGACAACTCGCCGCCGCCGGAGCCGCACGACGTCCGAGCGCACATCGTCGGCGGGGTTCCGAGGTCCGAGGTCGTCGCCGCCGCCGATCGCTTCGCCGCGCACGGATTCGATCCCGCCGCGATCTTCAGCGAACGCGACGAGCGGTACCTCGACTTCCGGCCGGAGCTCGCCGAGCGGGCCGACCTCCGCCGCGTCGTCGAGAACGATTCGGGGGTCGTGGCGCAGGAGAGGCGGCTCCGCGAGGCGTTCGACTCGTGGTGGGCCGAGCAGTCGGCGCTGATCGCAGCGCTCCCCCATGAACCGGCGGTGATGACGGTCCGCGAGGCGTTCCTCCGCACCTTCTCCGAGACGATGACCCCCGTCGGAGTCCTCGATCGTTTCCAGGTCGATGGCGTCATCGCGAGCTGGTGGTTCGCCGCCCGCTACGACCTCAAGACCCTC
>DATMSC010000126.1:0-2728 GCA_035565595.1 Longimicrobiales bacterium
TGTACGACCTGTCGCGCACGGCACCGTTCGACATCAAGAGCACGGCCGCGCCCCAGTATCGCCGCGTGATCCTCGAGCGACAGGTGGCCGAGCGCCGCGCCGGTCACCGCTCTGGCGCGCCCGAACCCCTCACCGCCGGCGTCGGATTCTCTCTGGCCGACGGAATCGGCCGGGCCAAGGGGGTGAACGATGGCGACGGCATTTTGTTCGTCAGCCACACCGGCGCGATCTGCCCGTCGGGGTTCCTCCCGCTCGCTGCGGGGAACGTGCGCCAGCACAGCCTCGTGGATACCTACCGCAACGCGCCGCTCTTCCGTTCGCTCCGGGACCGGAGCCGACTGAAGGGGAAGTGCGGCGTCTGCGAGTACCGCGACATTTGCGGCGGATCGCGGGCTCGCGCCTTCGCCGTCACCGGCGACTATCTCCAGGCGGAGCCGTACTGCGCGCATATCCCGGCAAGGTGGCGGCGGCTACAGGAGTCGGGACGTATCGAGGCGTAGCGCCGGAGCGGCGTGTCGTCCGCGAGGTGCGCCTCGATTGCCTCTGGAAGGGAGTCGCCGGCGCCGGCACACTTCGACCCATCGAGTGACTCACGCCCTGGCCCCGCGACCTTCCCGGCGACGACTTCGCCGGGAGTGATCGGCGGGGCCAGCTTCTTGCGTCGACCAGCCAAACCCCACGAAACAGGGCCGATCGGAAGCGACCCGGCCCGCTGGACTGGAACCCCGCCCCGCTTTGGGAGCGCGGGTCGAAAGCAACCGGAGCACATCCATGAGCGCCGACAACCCGCCCGTACCGGGCGCGAGCGCAAGCGAAAAACGCCGCGGGGCGATGGCAGAAGCGATCGGCCGTGAGCGCACCGGACAGCCAGGGGCACGTGACAGTGCGCGACGATCATGGCGTCAGTCGCGGGATCGACATCGCCGGTACGCAGTCGATCGGGGCCCGACGCGGCTGGCCTCGCCCGGGAGTGGCTGCGTCGCCAATCCGGGGAGCGCGGTGGCGCTGCGAGTCGTCACCACGGATCCGGCCGCCCACCTGGCCGTATGCGTGGGAGCGGACGGCTACCGCATCGAGGTCCTCACCGACCTGGTGGATCCGGTCGAGGCCGGTGAAGTTCTGTGGGTGCACGGTGGTGCGGCGCTCGGTAGGGTGGATGCACGGGCGCCTCACTTCGGTGTGTCGCCGGATTCACCCGCGACGGAAGCGGGCCCCGGGAGCGACACCAGACATCGGAACATGGCGAAGCGCTGGCGCACTGCGCGCGGCGCCCGCACCCCGCGCGGCTACCGCGGCGCCGGCGTCCATGAACCGCGCGGATTCGATCCAACTGAGATGTAGGCCTGCCGGGGCCGCCTGGCGGAGGGGCGGCAGGCATCCTTCCAGCCGCTCGACCCTCTCGAACCCATCAATGGCGCAACGACAACAACGGGCAGTGACCGGTGGCGCACCACCGGCGTGGTGGGCGCCATAGCGCCCCACGAGGTGTGGAGCCATAATTCCCCGTGCGCCGAACGGCGGGCGGGTGGGCCAACACGTCGGGCATTCGACGTGTTCCAGCTCTCCACCCGCAGACGTGTATCCCACGTGTCGCATTCGTGAAGATGGCAGCTTCCGAAGCTCGGGAAAGCCAGGATCCCCGGTCTGGGGTCGATCCGCTCGTCAGCGTCGTCATCCCGGTACGCAACGGCGCCGCCACCATCGGCGAGCAGCTCCAGGCGCTCTCCCGACAGTCCTTCCATGGCCGCTGGGAAGTGGTGGTCGCGGACAACGGGTCGACGGATGGAACGGCCGAAGTTGCTGCGCAGTACCGGAGCTCGCTACCCGATTTACGCATCATCAGCGCGCCAGACGGCCTGGGCATCAACTTCGCCCGGAACGCCGGAGTTCGCGCCGCGCGCGGGTCGCTCATCCTGATCTGCGACGCCGACGACGTGGTACAGCCGGGATGGATCGCCGCTCACGTGCGTACCCTGGACGAGTACGACCTGAGCGGCGGGCCGGTGGACGAAGTGCTGCTGAACACCGAGCGCGTGGCGCGCTTCAACGCTGGCAACCTCCCCGACCGCCTCCCCGTCTGCGGGGCGTTCCTTCCATACGCCATCGGGTGCAACCTGGCATTTCACCGCGAGGTCTGGGAGCGCATCGGCGGGTTCGACGACGCGTGGCAACGCGGCTCGACAGAGATCGAGTTCTGCTGGCGCGCGCAGCTCGCGGGCTTCACGATCGGCTGGGCTCCCGACGCCGTCGTCGCCTATCGGCATTCTCCGTACATCAGGAGCGAGGTTCAACGCCGCTACCGCTCGGCTCGCTCAATGCCTCGCCTGTTCGCCGCTTTTCGACGGCACGGGATGCCCCGCCGGTCGCTGCGCCGCGCCATCCTCGCCTGGGCGTGGCTCGTCTACCGCGCACCATGGGCGCTCACCAGCGACCGCTGGCGCATGAAGTGGATCCAGGTCGGGGCGTGGAGGGCCGGACTCCTCGCCGGCAGCCTGCGGTATCGCGTCCTCTATCTCTGAACCGTACAGCGCGTCGGCCAGGCCGAGGCTGGTCGGCGTCGCACCGGCGAGCCGGGGTTGCCATACAGCGCAGCGCGCCCGGCGTCAGTCGCAGCCCAAGTCGACGGAACCGGCGGGCCGAGGACCCCGTGAATGGCCGACCCGGCGCCGCCTCTGGCCCTCGGCCGGCCTGTGTCCCGTATCGTGCAACGCCGCCGAAAATCAAGATC
>DATMSC010000127.1:0-3436 GCA_035565595.1 Longimicrobiales bacterium
TTCTCTCCCGTGAACCCGAGGGCTGTGTCGTACCCGCCCCAGGAAGCATGCACGAGGAGGACCTGCCCGGGATAGCAGTCGGTGACACGCGGTTTGCGCCAGACGCCTTCCACGTAGTCCCAGGCCCAAGCCTCGCACCCCTCTTTTAGCGACCCCCCGTCGAAGAGCCACTTCTTCGCCGTGTAGACGGGCACCGGGCACAACCCATCGCGCGCGGGTTGTACTTCCGGACCCGGAGCTTCCGGCACCCAGCAGACGAAGACGTCACGTTCCTCTCCACTGCGCACGAACCGGCTGATGTCGAGGTCGGCCCCGCTGAGGTCCGGGGACGTGTCGAAGAGTTCAAAGCACTCCCGCCGCGTGAGGAGGTGCGGCGGATCGTACGGGTAGAGCGCTTTCAGGAGCTTCGGATTGTCGCGCTCGAGTGACGCTTCCAGGGACTCCAGCGGCTCCAGGCCCACGTCGTCCAGGCGCTGGAGCGCTTCCCGGGCGGCCGCGATCTCAGATTCCTCGTAGGGGAGTGCATCCTTCCCGCCCACTTTCCGGTCGATGACAACGACCTCCGCCTCACCGCCGTACCGGCCCGCCCGTCCAAACCGCTGGACGAGGCTCGGCCACGGGGCCAGCTCTGTCACGAGCGTCGTGGCGGAGATGTCGACACCAGCTTCGACCACCTGAGTCGCGACGATGATCCGATTCGCCGCCGGGTCCTCGCACGCCGACCGGGAGAGGAATTCCTCCGCCCAGCTCCTGCGCTCCAACCCGCGGAACCGGCTGTGGATGACCCGCACATCGGGACGCTCGTCCAGCTCTCCGACGAGCTTGCGAATCGTCTGCCCGACGGACAGGGCCGTATCCACGCGGTTGACGATCACCAGCGTGATTCGGCCACCGGCCCCTGTACGTGCCCGCTGGTGCGCTTCGACCACGGCACGGGCGAGGGCTCTCGCATCTTTGTCCTCCCCGACCGGGATCGTGATTCGGGTGAGGCGCTTTCGCGCATCCCACACGGGCCCGATCCGGTCCGCGGGCCGCACACGCAGCATCTCACTGCGCACCTGAGAGAGCCATGGCCTTGAATCCACCGTCTCGAACCAGCCTGGCTGGAGCGTGGCGCTCATCCACCACGTCCGGCAGGGCCGGAGGGCGCGGTTTTCCAGCTCGCGTCGGAATGCCTGCAACTGCACGCTCGTGCCGAGTCCCACATCCATGAGCTGCACATCGTCCATGACCCAGCGACAGTCGTGGTTGAGGAGCCCGTATTCGAGGGGCCACCGCGCACGGCCTGCGGCGTACCCCCGGTTGAGCGCCCGGGAGAGCAGCATGTCCTGCGTCCCCACCAGGACCGCGGGCTGTTCCGGATAAAGATGCCAGTCTTCCAGGTCGACGCCGCCCATGAGGAGGTAAACACCGACTTCGGGGACCTGGCCAGCGTACTCGTCGCGGATGCGCGCCAGCAGCGCCCTCGCCGCCGATGCCGTCTGTTCCACGAGCACGCGCATGGGTAGGCACCAGACCAGCCGCCGCGGCCACAACGGATCGTTCTGGATCAGGCGGTGCCACGCCCACGCGCCCAGAACCCCCTGGGTTTTGCCGAGGCCCGTGGGAATACGGATAAGTCGGTCAGCGCAACCTTCGCTGGCGGCGAGCTCGATCTGCCACGGGTGCGGTTTGGTGTGTCCCGTCACCCGGCTGAACCACTGCACGTAGTCCATCCGTTCGTCCTCTCCGCAAACGGTACGGCGATTTCGGATCGATCAGCAGATTTGTTCGGTCACAATCTAACGACCCCCACCGACAATGAGCAGGGGAGTTGGGCGACGCTCGGGGTTGGACGTTGCCGGTGCCGTTGTCTTGCAATGAGGCCGCCTGCGCAGCAGACGAAAAAGGGCAACACTCAAAACACCACCCACGACATTTCCCAGCCTTGGATGAGACCGCGGCCAGGCGGCCGCGGTAACGGGTAAGGAGTATGGTCACCTCTCCGGCTTGCGGCGGCGCTCCATCTCACACCCATTCGGCACAACGGGGCCGCTACGCTCCAGCCCGCGCCCTCTGCGCTCCCCCCCGAGGTACCGGCGGACCCAGCCTCACCTCCTCCAGCCCCACCTCACACCGCCGCGCGAACACCCGCACGCCCGCCCGCGACGCGTCGTCGAGTGTCTCGGCGAAGACCGGATCGATGGACGCGGCAATGCCGAGCTCCCGCGCGTCGTTCCGCTGGACGACGAAGCAGATCGCGGCCTCCCAGCCGTCCTGCCGCGCGAGCGCGGCGAGCTCCCTGAGGTGCCGCACGCCGCGGGTCGTCGGCGCGTCCGGGAAAAGAGCGACGCCGTCCTCGACCCACGTGACGCTCTTCACCTCGAGCGCGAGCCGGCGGCCGTCCGGTCCGGAAAGGAGGAAGTCGATGCGCGAGCTGCCGTGTCGCCACTCGGGGCGCTCCAGCCGCCACCCGTCCAGGTCCGGCAGACCGCCGACCTCGATAGCCCGCCGGATCAGGCGGTTCGGGAGCGTCGTGTCGAGAGAAACCAGGCCAGCTCCCTTGCGGTCTTCGCCGAGCAGCGCCGTCCAGGCGGTGCGCCTCGCCGGGTCGTTGGCCGGACTCAGCCAGAGCCGGCGGCCGGGGACGAGGAGCGTTTCGAGCCGACCCCGGTGACGGAGGTGCGCCTCCACCACCTCGCCGGTGGACTCGAGCTCGCACACGACCACGAAGCGGTTCGGGCGGTCGATGAAGCGGGCGGGTTCCAGCGGGCCGGGAATTGGCGTCGAGATCGTCATGGTAGCCGATGCTACCCCTGACCGGAGCAGGCGGCACGCGGCGCTGGGCTCCGTCGAGTGGAGCCATAGCCTGAGTCGGGTGGGAGGACCTGGCGCAGGGGGCTGCCCTGACCTGGCCGGGCGCGCGATGACGGAGGGGCCGCCAGCACTTCATCGCCCCGGCCGCGCGGGCGGGTCGTTTTGCGGACGGGACGTTTTCACTCCGGCACGTACACCAGCTTCAAGACGTCTTCGCCGATGCGGTCGTGACTCACCAGGCGGAGCGGCGGTCGCGGCCCGGCAAAATACGGCGTCCCGCTACCGAGTACGACAGGGTGCAGGTAGATCCGGTACTCGTCGATCAGGCCGAGCCCGGTGAGGGCGTGGGCGAGGCGCGGGCCGGCCACCTCGATCTCGCCGTCGACGTCGGCCTTCAGCCGCCGGATCGCGCCCTCCAGGTCACCACGGACGAGCGTCGCGTTGGGACCGACGGACTCCAGCGTGCCGGAGGCCACCCATTTGGGCTGATTCCGCCACGCCGCAGCGAACGCCCGCTCGTCGTCGCCCCATTCGGGCTGATCGTCGTCCCAGTAGCGCATGATCTCGTACATCCGGCGCCCGTAGATGCTGCCGGCCTGCGCCCGGGCCTCTTCGATGAAGTGGCGGAAGAGTACGGGGC
>DATMSC010000128.1:0-6489 GCA_035565595.1 Longimicrobiales bacterium
CAGGAGCGCTGGATAGATCACGAGGTAGATCGGCACGGCGCGCGCTCGCGCGGCGTCGCCCATTTCCCGGAGGGCTGCCGCGAGTTGCTGCCAGCCGACGAAGTCGTCGCGGTAGAGGTCGTGCCACGGATCGGTTGCCGACCGATTGCGCCAGATCGAGTACCGGTCTTCGATCGCATGGAGTAGCGCACTCGACTCGATGCGACCCCGGCGCAGCGAAGCCGGAACCAGCGTTCGGCGCGGCGAAACGTACGAGGACGTGGCGCGGGCGAAGTCGGGACCGCTCGGCAGCACGTCGTTTCGGAAGAACTGCACGACGACTGCGTCCGGCTGGAACTGCCAGCCGACCCGCCGCAGCAGCTCGGCCTCATTGGCCGTGGTGAAGCCGTTCCTGCCGAGGTTGATCACCTCTACGGCGCGATCCGCAATCAGCGAATGGAGTCGATGCTCGAGCATGGCGGGCCAGGTGTCGTCGCTGCTGGCGATCCCGTCGCCCCAGGTGAAGGAATCGCCGATGGCGAGAACGCGAAATGTGCGCGGCGGTTTCTCGAACGTCTCGTGCCGGCTCCGATAGCCGAAGGCGTTCCGCTCCCATAGCCGGTCGTACGTGGCCTCTCGGGCGACCCGTTCCTGCGGCGTACCCAGCCGCCGCGCGATCCCGGGCGTCCGTAGCAACGCTTCCCCGGCGCCGAGCGACGCTCCCACGCTGACGGCCAGGAGCGACGCCGTCGCCACCGTCGATGCGACCCTGTCGGGCCCGGCGAGCAGGGCGAGCGCCATCCCGCACGCGCCAGCCACGGTGACAGCGGCGATCGCGCCGTAGATCCCGGCGAGGTCGGCGAGAACCACGGCAGCGACGGCGAGTACCGTGGCGCCGACGCGGCCCCGGCGGGTCGCGACCGCCCCCGCGCCAGGTCGCGGCGACGGTTGCGATTCGCTTCTGACGGCCGAGCAGGAGCAGGCCGGCCACCCAGGTCCCGGCCGCGATCGGCCCGACCCCCGCCGGCATGAGCCCGGGCGCGTCCGCCGCCCCGAACGCGAATAGAAGGGCGCCGAGCACCAGCCAGCCGACGAGCACCCCGGCGGTACCCTGATTCGCCGAATTCCGGGTGGAGCCTCGCCCGTTGCCCGTGCCGCCCGACCCGGGATGCTCGTCGCGCACGTTAGAAGATGGTGTAGATGAACGGCGCCAGCGCGGAGCCCTGGGCGAAGACCAGTATGCTGCCCACGACGACCATCACGACGATGACCGGGAAGAGCCACCACTTCTTGCGCTCGCGCATGAACAGCCAGAACTCCCGGGCCAGACTCGCGTTGGACATTCCGTCCTCCATCAGAACTGTCGCCGCAGATCGCTGCGGCGCGCACCCGGCGCCCTGTCCATCCAGTACGTGCCACCAGGGCCGGGCGTACGGACCAGCGGGTTTCCACCCACGCGACGGCGCAGGACCCCGACCGGCAGGATGACGCCGAAGTAGATGACGGCCATGAAGACGGGCGTCGTGACCGCTGAAATGGCGCGGGCCACAGTCATCCACGCTGCGTGGACCGGCCCCAGACGATCGGGAATGGCCACGCCCGAGATCACCAGCGCGGCGCCAACCAGCGCCGACGCGGTCGAGGCCAGACCGTGATCGCGCCATGCGAGCACCGCGGCCAGGACGAGGAGCGCGGCCCCGACCGTGAGACCGAAACGCCGCCCCTCGGATGGCGTCAGTCGAGCGCGAACTCGTGCTGCCATTCCATGTCCTCCGCCCAGGTCGGTTGTGCGTGTTTCTCGAGGAGGAACGTGCCCAGGACCAGCGCGTCGATGTGCGTGCGCATGAAGCACCTGTACGCATCCTCCGGCGTGCACACGATCGGTTCGCCGCGCACGTTGAACGACGTGTTTACGAGCACCGCGCACCCGGTTAGCCGTTCGAACTCCGCGATCAGGTCGTAATAGTCCGGACTCACGTCGCGGGAGACCGTCTGGACCCGTGCGGAGTAGTCGATGTGCGTCACGGCCGGGATGTCCGACCTGGGTATGTTGAGCTTTTCGATCCCCCAGAGCGACTGTTCCTCCGTGGTCATCTCGATCCGCCGCTCCGCGCGGACCGGTGCAACCAGCAGCATGTACGGCGATTCGACATCCAGCTCGAAGTAGTCGGAAACCCGCTCCCGCAGGACGCTCGGCGCGAAGGGACGGAACCCCTCCCTGAACTTGATCTTCAGGTTCATGAGCGCCTGCATTCGTGGGTTTCTGGGATCGCCCAGTATGCTGCGCGCACCCAGGGCCCGCGGCCCGAACTCCATGCGGCCGTTGAACCAGCCGACGACCTTGCCGTCGGCGAGGATGCGCGCCGTTTTCCGAAGGAGCGTGTCCCTGTCCAGCTCCTCGTACGGCGCACCGGAAGCATCGAGGATGGACCGGATCTCATCCGTATCGAATGACGGTCCCAGGTACGCGCCGCGCATTGCATCGTGGACTCCGTCCGCGTGGCGTGCCCTCTCGCAGTGCCGGTGCCAGATGAGGAGGGCGACACCGAGCGCGCCACCCGCGTCGCCGGCCGCCGGCTGGATCCAGATCCGGCTGAACGGACCCTCCCGGAGAATCCGGCCATTCCCCACGCAGTTCAGCGCCACCCCCCCCGCCAGGCAGAGCGCGTCCAGCCCCGTGTCGCGCTTCGCCGTACGGGCCATGCGCAGCATGACCTCCTCGCACACCACCTGCACGGACCTGGCGAGATCCATCTCCCGCTGCGTGAGGTCCGATTCCGGCCGGCGAGGAGGGCCGCCGAAAAGCCGGTTGAAGGCCGGGCTCGTCATGGTCAGCCCACCCAGGTAGTCGAAGTAGCGCTGGTTGAGCCGGAAGGAGCCGTCCTCCCGAAGGTCGATCAGCTCGTCCAGGATGAGCTGCACGTACTTCGGCTCACCGTACGGGGCCAGCCCCATGACCTTGTATTCACCGGAGTTGACGTTGAAGCCGGTGTAGTACGTGAACGCGGAATAGAGCAGCCCGAGCGAGTCGGGCCAGTGCAGCTCGCGCAGGATATCGAGATCCCGGCCTCTACCCACGCCGATGGAGGCCGTCGCCCATTCGCCCACGCCATCGATGGTGAGGACCGCCGCGTCGTGGAACGGCGACGCATAGAATGCGCTCGCCGCGTGCGATTCGTGGTGCTCGGAGAAGAGGATGGGGCCGTCGTACCCCAGCTCACGCCGGATCTGCCGCTCCGTGAAGACCTTCTCCTTGATCCAGAGCGGGCCCGCCTTCAGGAACGACGACCAGCCGGCCGGGACGATGCCGAGGTACGTCTCGAGGATCCGCTCGAACTTGAGGAGCGGCTTGTCGTAGAACCCGACGAAGTCCAGATCCCCGACCCCGATCCCGGCTTCCCGCAGGCAATACGCAACGCTCCGCGCCGGAAACGACGCATCCCCCTTCTTCCGCGTGAAGCGCTCTTCCTGCGCCGCGGCCACGATCTCGCCATCGCGCAGGAGCACGGCCGCGCTGTCGTGATAGTACGCGGACAGCCCCAGGATGTACGTGGCCGAAGTCTCTGGCATGGCCGGCTCCGGTTGGCGCCGTGGGACAGCGTTTGCGGCAGGTTCCGACTGGCGCGGGGCAACCGGTGTGCCGGGCCCCCGCGATGCTGCTGCGGGGCCGTAAATGGCCACCTGGCACGAGCATACAGCATTGTCCCAATTGTCCCTGCTCAGCGGCAGTGTGGCGTTGTCGCGACACCGACAGGTGAACGAGTAGCGTGAACGGATCCACGACGGTCGCGGGCGGGAGCATTGCAACCTCGCCCAGTCGATCCGGTGCCATGCGACGGCCCGGCGGGTGCAGCGGGATCACCGGGCTCGCCGGCGGATCGTCGACGACCCGCCGAGCCGGGCGGGAATGCTCCCGGCGAGCGTTCGTCACGCGGCGGCGGGCAACGCCGGACAGCAGTGAGCCAGGTGGTGGGAATGGACTACGCGTGGTTTGCCGAGCTGGTCGCCGAAATCCTGGACATCGCCGCGGTGATCGCGATCCTCGCGGGGACGATCGTCTCGACTGCGCAGTTCGCGGGGAGCATGAGGGCACGTGCCGAGTTCGTCCGTGCCTACGAGCGATTCCGTCACGCCCTCGGCCGCGCGATCATCGTCGGGCTGGAGTTCCTCATCGCCGGCGACATCATCCGCACGGTGGTCATCACGCCGACGCTCGAGAGCGTGGCAGTCCTGGCCGGCATAGTCGTCGTCCGCTCGTTCATCAGCTTTGCCCTGCAGATGGAGATCGAGCACCGGTGGCCATGGCAGGCGGCGCGGCGGACGGCTTCGGGAGATGAATGAATCTCGCGCCATGGGGGCGCCAGGAAGACGACACGGCGAGGAGAAACGCCGGGAAGATCGCAGGGGACCCGCGGCTGGCACACGCCGGCACCGGCCGCGGGTCCCTACGAGCTAGACTATGGAATGCGCGTATGGCGCGGTGAGATCCAGCACTTCGACGATCGCTCGCAACCCATCCACCATTCGCGCCCGGCTCGCCGGCTGGCCCAGGCAAACCCGGGCGGCGTGAGGCGCCGATCCGCGACCCGGCACGAACGCTTCCGGCGACGTGATCGTAACGCCGCGCTCGCGGCAAGCCGCCACGAATTCACTGCTCCGCCAGGGTTCCGGGATGTGCAGCCAGAGGTGATACGCCGTTGGCTGAGAGTCGTACTCCCACCCGCCGAGGAGCTGCTGAACCAATTGCTGGCGCGCCGCAGCCTCCTCACGATGTGAAGCGGCGATCCGATCGGCTGTGCCATCGCCGATCCAGATCGCCGCTATCTCCGCCGCCATGGGCGACGCAACCCAGGTGGATGCACGAATCGCGAACCGGAACTCTTCCCGCCACCTGGAAGGCGCCTTCAGGTATCCCACCCGGAGCCCCGGCGCGATCGTCTTCGACAGGCTCGTCAGGTAACACCCGTGTTCCGGTGCATACGCACTGAGCGGTGGCGGTGCGTCCGGGGCCAGCATCCCGAGCACGCCATCCTCGATGATCGCGATGTCGTACTCCTGTGCAATCGCCGCCAGCGCCCGCCGCCGTTCGTCCGATTGTATCGCCGCCGTGGGGTTGTGGACTGTCGGAATACAGTACAGCACCCGCGCAATCCCGGCCTTACATGCCGCCTCGAACGCCTCCGGATCCAGCCCCTCTTCGTCCATCGGCAGACCGTGCAGCTTCAGCTCCAGCCACGCGGCGAGATCCTTGAGCAGCGGTGACGTCAATGCCTCAGTCATGATGGTGTCGCCCGCGCGCGCGAGCGCCGACACCGCCACCATCGCCGCGTGCTGCCCGCTCGCACACACGAGCACCTCGTCCGGCGAAGCAGGCAACCCGGTCCGCCGTATCCACGCCGCGCCCGCCGCCCGATGCGGCTCCGTCCCACCCTGCCGATGGTAACCCAACACCTGCATCAGGTCAGGCCGCTCCGTGATCGCGTTGATCGCCGCCCTGAGCCCCGCCGATACGTGGTCCGCGGCAGCAAGGGGCGGGACCAGCACGCTCATCTCCACAGCGCCATTCGCCCGGCCATCCAGCTCCACCAGCCCCCGCGAATCCTGCGTCGGCGCGCCACGCACGAATGTACCACGCCCCACCTCACCCGACGTCAACCCCCGCTGCTCCGCCAGCAGATACGCCCGCGTCACAGTCCCCAGCGATACCCCGAGCCGCTCCGCCAGCTCGCGATGCGTAGGTAAACGATCACCGGGCTTCAACTTACCCGCAGCGATATCCGCCGCCAGCGCATCGGCTATCGCCTCGAATCGCGGCTGTTTCCCGAACCGATCGACGTCAGGTGTCCACATTGTCATAGCCGTCTCAACGTGCCTATTGACACAAATGCCGCGAGGGTGTATAGTACAATCCGACGGCGGCAGGAGGTAACCTCCTGGCCAATGTACTATGACAATTGGCCCGTGTCAATCGGGCCACTTTCCCGCGGAACCAGTCAGTACGCCCGCGGCGCAGTACCCGAAACGAGCAGTACCGGACAGGACAATTCAATTGGAGGGTACTCCAATGCGTGCGAAGAAGGTGAAGACGGTAACGCTCCGTCCCCAAGGCACGGATATTCGGACCTGGTTCCTCTGGCGGAGTGGTTCGTTCCGCCGCTGATGTGTGGGGTTGGGAGGGGTGGTAGCAGTAGTAACGATCATGAACGACCGGGCGAATGCCCGGCCCAGCTAACGCGGTGAAACCCGAGAGGCTCCTCATTCTGGATCGAAGTACAAGGACGCTGCAGTTGCTTCAATGATCCTACCTACATTCCCACCACCAGGCCTCCTCGGGGAAGCCGTGTGATTTCGAGGCCCTGCCACCGACCGGTGGCAGGGCCTCGATGCTTTCGTGACGAGAGGGCTGAAGCCCGCGCGGACTACTCTGCGGCGCTCATGGTTGTCGCGTCGGTGGCTGTGATCGTCGGCCCGCTTTCGCTAGCGGGCGGCGGTGTAGCCACGAGGACGGCG
>DATMSC010000129.1:0-1822 GCA_035565595.1 Longimicrobiales bacterium
GAGGGTCTGCACCTTGTACGGCAGGCTGAACAGCGCCGGCATCATCACCGTCAGATACAGGCCGAAGTTGAGAAGGCCGAACAGCGCCAAGAACCCGCGGCCGACGCGCTCCTGCGGCTCGATGACGGGTGCGGGGCCGACTGTCGTCGCGACACCGGCGACGGGCGGGGTGGCCGCGGGTGAATGATCCTCGTTCGTGGTCATGAGACTCCGTTGTCTTCGATCGCGCGCTCGGGAACTAGCGCGCGCTACCTCAGCGTAGCGGCGGGTTCGCGCCGGTGCAATCCGCCGGGTCTACGTCGTTTCCCGTTGGACCAGCTGCACATCGCCGGACGGGCCCGCGGAGGGCATCTCAGCCCCCTCGACGGCAGCGAGGGCGACCTGCGCGAGGTAGCGGCCGAGCCCCGCCGCATCCACCCGCACCGTCGACAGCGAGGGCACGAGCAGGCCGGCCAGCGGAGAGTCGTCGTGGCCGATGATCGCCAAACGGTCGGGAACGGCGACTCCCTGGCGCAAAGCCGCGCCCAGCGCGATCGCTGCGACGTCGTCGTTGTACGCGACGATCCCGTCGATGCCGTTCGAGACCCAGTCCGCGATGACAACAGGGGCTGTGTCCGTCGTGATCGTGGCGTCAGCGGCGAGGGGTGACCCGGCGGATGCCTCCACGGTGGCCGCTGCCAGCGATCGACGCTGGGCGACCAGGTCTGCGAGCCTGGGGTCATCCGGCGCTGCGAACGCGATGCGGCGGCGACCGCGCTCCACCAGGTGCTCCACCTGCAGGCGCGGACCGCCCGCGAACCGCTCATCGTGAGCAGCGGCGAAACGGCCGCGGCCGGGAGCGAGCACGATGGCCCCCGAAGCGGCGACCGCCTCGTACAGGGCATCGGACATCGGCGCGTAGGAGATCACGACGTCGGGGCGCAGACTCTCCCACAGGGGAACCGCCTGCCCGTCTGGGTGCGGTGTGGTGGTGACCAGCGAGTAGCCCGCGCGGTCCAGGGCGACCGAGGCCTCGTCGATGTTCGCCCGCATCGAATGATCGAGCGGCCAGTCCGGCAGCACCAGCAGGACGATGCGGCTGCGGCCACTGGCCAACGCCCGGGCCGCCGTATGAGGGCGATAGCCGAGTCGCTCCGCCTCCTCCAACACGCGCCGCCTGGTGGCTTCCGAGATCGTCTGACCGGGCGTGTTGTTGAGCACGAACCCGACCGTCGCGCGCGACAGTCCCAGGGACCGCGCCACGTCCGCCGCCGTGACGCGCTTGGCACCACGCTGCGCCTGAGGACTCACGCCCGCTCCCCTCGATCCGACTCGCACTCTACCGGCGCCGACCGGGTCGGGAACCGCGGGCCACCGCGGACAGGCGGGATCAGAAGTTCACGAGGCCGGACCTGTGCGCGATGACCACCAGCTCGGGGCGGTCTCGCGCACCGAGCTTTGCGAGCATCCGACTCACATAGGTCCGGACCGTCGCGGGGCTCAAGTGAAGCGCCACCGCGATCTCGTCGTTGGTGTCGCCGTACCCGACGCGCATGAGCACGTCTCGTTCGCGCGCGCTCAGCAGCTCCAGCCGAGGGTCCGGCACTGCCGCCGCTCTCCCGGCCGCCACCATGTCCATGAGGCGTTCGGTGATCTCGGGCGAGAGCAGCCGCTCCCCTCTGCCCGCACGTCTGACCGCGTCGCGCAGCTCGTCTCGCGGCGTGCTCTTGAGCAGGTAGCCGAGGGCCCCGGCGCGGATCGCCTCGACGATGTCCGCTTCATCGTCGAAGGTCGTCAACACCACGACGTGCGTATCGGCCAGCTCCTCGTCACCACGGATCAC